>DASYKK010000150.1:0-18371 GCA_035995565.1 Candidatus Angelobacter sp. | reverse complement strand
AAGCATCCCACGTGGAAGAACGCTACCGGCGCCGAGCAGCACGAGCGCCTGATGTGGCAGTCCATCCAGAGCAAAGACTGGACCAACGTGGAACGCCGTCTTTCGCCCACGTTTGTCGGCGTGATGGCTGACGGTCGGATGTTCGATCGCGCCGGCTGGCTGCAACAATGGCAGAGCGCGCAGGTACAGGAATTCTCTCTGGGCGAAGTGCAAGTTCACCCCGAGGGATATGACATGAAAGTGACATATATCTTTCATGTCCAGGCGTCCGCCACTGTAGCGCTGCCCTCTTCCGGCTTTCGCGTAGTGTCAATTTGGCAAGACGTTAAAAGCCGGTGGCTGCTTTCAACGATATCAATCACGCCAATCCGAAGCCAATAGTCCGAAGCCAATAGATAGACGCTTTAGTGCGCGATTCGCGAACCCCTCTAGATCAACTAAGTCCGGGTTTTACCACCCGGTGCGCACCGTAGTAACCCGGCTTGTCCCAAAAATCTATCATTCAGGTAGTGTGAAATGCATTGCACCGCCCCGGCCCGCTCTGTGCCGAACAGGACCGTTTTCACGGAGATGCCCGTAAAGGATTGCATTTGCAGCGGCTGACTCGATTGTAAGAAAAATCTATTAAAGCGTCGCACCTAAGAGACTGCCGCGAAGTTACCAAAGATGAGCGCTATTTCCCTCTTGAGTACCTACGTTATCTTCCACTTCCCCAATTAAGCAGCTAAATTTGGAATGCCGCTCTTCTCAGCGATCTCTCTTCCAGCTTGAGTGGCTGAAGTCTTCATTCAGGAGCATGCAAATTGATCGATCGCCCGAGACAATCCGGCCACACTCTCATAGAAGAGGAGACATATTCCTTGCCGGGGCACGCGCAACGTGGGAAGACCCGTCGAGGCTTCAGTCTTATCGAGCTCATCATCGTCATTGCCATCATCATCATCGTTGCGGCATTGGCGTTCCCGATTCTCGTCAGGACGGTCGCGAACATACGTCTGCGGGCGGCTGCTGGCGAATTGTCCGGACTCATGCAGGAAGCCAGGATACTCGCGGCTAAGAAGAATACCGTCTATGACATAAAGTTCACAACAGTGGCAGGCATTCAGACTGCCTATGTCGATATCAATCTGAATGGCGCCTATGATGCAGGCGAGCCAATAACAGTATTCAATGGAGCAGTAACTCCGGCGAGCGGTCCTCCTTCTGGCAGCGCAGGACAGCCAGCCGCGTATGTGCTTAGCGGCGATTCGAGTACGGGAACGCCGTTTGATAATCGAAACACCGTGGCTTTCAGCCCTCGCGGTCTGCCTTGCAATTACGATACGAGCACGACTCCCGCCACATGCGCAACGCCGGCCGCCAGTTATTTTGTTATCTATCTCAAGGGATCAACCGCGGCAGCCTGGGCTGGGATTGTCGTGACTAAAGCTGGCCGGACGAAAGTGATTGTGTGGGACGGAACTCAGTGGAGCAACTAATGACGTGGAGAAAAAAAGCGGACGGAAACGCCGGACGAAGAGAAACCGGGATGTCGCTGGCCGAACTCATGATAGCGATGTTTGTGCTCATTGTCGGAGTGTTAGGTGGAGTTATTCTCGTTGTGCTTTCCATTGGCGGGAATGGACGTAACCGGCAGGCAAGTAATGCGACCGTCATCGCCCAGATGGTGACAGAAAAAATTATGAGCGTGCCCGCCAATACCTCGCCCACAGTCACGATCACGGACTGCGCCGGGACAGCGAACACCATTCAAACCGCGGGATCAACTTCCGGCGCGGGAGCCACGGTGCTCTCCGGCGGAACTATTGATTTTTCCCAGACTCTGGGAAGCGCTGGCGCCCCTACTGGCTATTACATGGCCTTTACCGACTGCGGTACAAGTCAAAGGCAAGCCACATATGACATCCGCTGGAACATTAAAACCATTTCTCAATATGTAAAACTGCTTACCGTGTCGGCGAAATTGCGTGGTGCAGGTAATGACTTAAAGGTGTTTGCTCCACCGGTAACAATACGCTCCATGGTAGGACAGGGGACCTGACATGCCAGGTCCAAGCAAAGTTCGAAACAAGCAAGCCAGTGGCTTTTCTCTGGTTGAACTCCTGGTCGTACTGCTCATTCTGGGAGTGGTGACGGGCGCTATCTATGCCCAGATCTCTGCGGTGCAGCAGCGTGGGCGAACCGAGCAGGTGAAGCTTGATTACATGCAAGAATCGCGCGATTTTGTGGACCAGTTTTTTCGTGATATCAATCAGATCGGCTATCCCAACTCAAGGATGATTGATACAACAAGCGCGTTATGGGTACCGGCCCTGAGCAGCCCGTTGATCAATGACAGCCGCATGGCGGTCGGTTTAGTGAAGGTGGACGCCCAGGAGATCAGATTTGAGAGCGATATAGCCGGAACTGGCAAGGTCCAAAGCGTTGTGTACAAGTTAAACGGCTCAGGCACGTGCGCGCTGTGCTTTCAACGCAGCCAGACGGACAAGGCAAGCGGGGATCCCTTGACTGGCCAAACGCAAAATTGGGGGACCGAAATCAACGACGTGGTTAACCCCGCAATTTTCAGCTATTTCAAGGCGGACGGAACCCAGGTGACGGGGTTGCCTGTGGACATGAGCACAGCCTCGGGTGCGCAGATTCTAGCTTCAATTAAATCAATTCAGATCAATGTGCGAGTCCAGAATGCCGCGGTCTTAGATCCCAAGACACGTCAGCCGATCGAGATGACTTTTGAAGGTGAAGTTTCAGTGAACAACTGCTCCATGGTCGCCAACGGGCAGCCAATGAGTTGTAAGTAGGAGAAGTATGAAGACAAACAAGAAATACAGACGGTCCGAGCGTGGTATTGCGCTGATGATCGCTATCATTTCAGTCCTGCTGGTAACGGCGGTTGGCGTAGGAATGATATTCATGTCGAACCTGGAATCCAATATCAGCGCCAATTTTCGGGATGAGCAGGTTGCTTTCTTCGCTTCAAGAGCAGGAATAGAGGAGATCCGAGACCGCCTGCGCGCAAGCGCGGTAAACAGTCTAAGCGCCAGTCTTCCTTCTGCGTTACCGGGAGCAAGCAATGGAGTTTTGTATGTGCTCAATCCCACAGGCACTGAAACGGTAGCTCCATGGACCTCCACGAATGCATATGCGGATACCGAGATTTGCAGTGAAGTAACGTGTGTGAATGGCGTCCCTGCGGGAACTCCGTGGTATACCACCACAACCTCAAGCAGCAGCTACGCTGCAACACCCACTTTGACCTGGAAATGGGCCCGTATTACGGTGAAGACGAATAAAACGTCGGCGGGAAGATCCGTGGATGGCACGACCACCGCGAACCGTGTTTGCTGGGCTTCAACTTCTGAGGTAGTAACAGCCCTGGGCAACTGCGGAAGCAACACGCCGGTTTACGTGGTAACGGCCCTGGCGATCACACCCAGCGGTACCCGCAGGATGGTCCAGGCGGAATTATCGCCTACAAACCCGATTGCAAACATGCCTGCGGCGCTGGTAATGGATGGAACCTGTGCAGCCACCGACACCAGTATTTGCTTTGGCACTCCACATTCCGCTAACTACGGCATTAGCGGCCAAGATATGTCCAATGCCACGAACCTGAAGCCGGCAATTGGCGTTCTCAATTCCACTTCACAAACCATCATCGATAATGCCTTATTTCGTCCGGCCAACTACACTGGCGCGACTGGAACGCCGCCCGTATTAGGTTCTCCTGCAGTGAGCGTGCTTCAGCCGTCGGACCTTGGTACCCTGAACACAGTACAAGGCGTACAAGACCTCTCCGATGCCTTACAATCGGCGTCGGGATGCAACTCCTCTCCGATACCGTCCGGATGCGTCAATACAACCGTGAATATGTCGCCGAGTACCAATCCGCCGATTACATTCATCAATGGCGACTGGAGTAATTGCAACGGCACCGGAATTCTGGTTGTGACGGGTACGCTCACTTGCTCAGGCAATACCAGCTACAACGGCCTCATTTTTGTAATTGGGCAAGGCCACCTGGTAGGCAACGGCGGTGGCAATGGCGCGTACACTGGCGCAATCTTTATCGCCAAAACCAAAGATACTGCCGGCCACCAGCTTTCTACGCTTGGAGAGCCCATTTACGACTGGAACGGCGGCGGCGGCAATGGATTAACGTTTGACGGGAGTTGGACGGCGAAGCTCGCCGGATTGTACGGATATAAGGTCATAGCTTTCCATGAATTGATGAATTGATCTCAGGCGCTTTTGAAGGGGCCAATGTATATGTCTAATGTGCTGCCAATGCAAATATGGTTGATTGCCATACTTGTTCTCGTTGGCGTGATCTTCGTCGCCACAGAAAGAGCGCGCACATTTAGGGGCTTCAAAAAAATTGAGCAGTACGTGATAGAAACTGCTGCTGACTTCAGGGCCAAGGTTTCTCGCCATGGCGAAGACCTTGTCGTTTCCGGAAATCGCAATGGCATTCCCTCCATCCTCCGCTTTTGCTGTTCAGAGAACAAGCCCGCACTCATAATCCAATGCAACGCCCCAGTTAATTTCAATCTTCAGTTGGCCCGCAAAGGAACGCGCTTTGCCGGCGAGGGAGTGCTGCTACGCCTGGAGAATCCCAGGCTCGTCAGATTCCTGGTTTGCTGCACAACCGACGAAGCCCAGGCCAAAATCTTTCTCGGAGTTCCCGAAGTGCAAATGGAACTGGAAAAGCTGTCATGGTCGGCTAATACCCTGCTTACACTTTCTGACGGGAAGATAGAACTTACTGAACCGATCATTTCCCTTGATAGTGCAAGTTATGTGCTGAAGCAATGCGATTCAATCAGCATTCTGGCCGGCCAATGCCAGAAAATGCCGAACGCTGGCCAGTTGAAAGTTGATCCTGTTCCCAAGCCCAGAAACACATGGGTGCTCAGAGTCGCACTCGCAGTTGGTGTGGTCCTTTCCGTAACCATTATCCCGTTCAGGAGTGCACACGTAGAGGGAGCCAGCCCTGTTCCTACTTGGTCAATCGACGGAGTTGAGGCAGGTGATTCCAAAATAATTCCAGACGCAAGGAACTGGCGCCTCGCAAGAGAAGAAGACATGGACGTATCGTTTGTTGCCTGGATTGATCCGCATGGAGCCGGCGCTCTTTCCAATCTTCCGATGGATGCGGACGGAGAGCACGAATTAAATGACAAGGCATATCTGCTTGCCGCTAAAAAAGGCAATGGCATGAACCGGGTTGTCTGGATTGCGGACCGGCGTCTCGCCTACGATTATGTCGGGCCATTGATGGGAATCGCGAAAGTTCCACGCGATGAGATGGAACATATGCGATGGTCGGAAGCCGGAACACCGCAGGAATCGCCCAATGGAGACGGACTATTGGTGGTTCGCGAGTACGGAACTAAGAATGGCGCTTCTATTTTCTTTCTTCACGCGGGTGTCCTTTGTTCCGGAACCCCGGCGGACTACCGAAGTCTCTCACTGAAATAGAATTTCTCGGGTGCCAGCGGACTGCTCGCTCACGATCTTACGTATAGAAGCCACTCACGCTACAATTCCGTATGGCTGCAGCGTCACCGATCATTGACCCGGCGAATGTCACGATATTCAGGCGGCGACTGCTGTCGTGGTACGGGCAATTCCAGCGCAAGCTTCCATGGCGTGGAGCAACCGATCCGTACCACATTCTGGTATCGGAAATCATGCTGCAACAAACGCGCGTGGCCGTGGTACAAGACCGCTACAGGAAATTCATCGCGCAGTTTCCTTCGGCGGAGCGGCTGTCGCGGGCAAGAGAGGAGACTGTGCTCGCCGCCTGGAGTGGCCTGGGATACTACCGCAGAGCCCGGGCTTTACATCAGGCAGCAAAAGAAATTGTTCGGCGAAGATCGTTTCCCGCGACCGCGCCTGAGTTAATGCAATTGCCGGGAGTCGGACGCTATACGGCAGCGGCTGTGGCCAGCATCGCTTTTGGCGAACCTGTGGCTGTGGTGGATGGCAACGTGAAGCGCGTGATCGATCGCGTGGTAAATCGCAAGTCCACGTTGCCGCGCGCTATTCCGGAAGAGCACTACTGGGAAGGTGCCGCCCAGCTCTTGGACAGGCGTAGCCCCGGTGACTTCAACCAAGCAATAATGGAACTGGGAGCTTTGGTATGCCTGCCGGGACAGCCACTGTGCCATGTTTGCCCCGTGGCGAGAGTATGCGCTTCACGTGGGCCCACGGAAAGAGCTGAGCGCCCGGCCCGCCGCAAGGCTGAACTGCACTATGCTCTCGCGCTCAAGAACGGCAGCGTGCTCCTTTGCCAGCGTAATAAGCAAAGCTCGCTGATGCCCGGTATGTGGGAGCTGCCTGAAGTCGAGCCGGCCTACAAAGAAGGCGCGTCGCCCATACTCAGGCTGCGGCACTCAATCACCACCACAGATTACACAGTCTTTGTGCATGCTTCAGACCAGAAAACCAAAGCGGACAGGTGGGTTCCTTTACGATCCATCCACCGGTTGCCCTTGACGGGATTAACCCGCAAGATTATCAAGAGGTTACACGATGCATAAACTGGCAGTTGCACTCTCAGTCGCTTTAGCAGCGATGTTCGGTAATAACACCGTTCATTTCACAGGATCAGCCTCGGCTGGGGAAGCGGTGCAGACGAGCGCTCCGGTTCACGATTGTTCCGCAGATGCCAACTCCCTTCCTCGCGGCACAACCCGCGTCTATATCGCGCTTCGCAGTGGCAAGGATGGCACGGGGTCCTCTATGGCCGATGCCCGGGACGGCAGCACGGTCACTGCTTTTGACACGATCCTGCGCTGTTATGTTGAAGCCTGTGCAGATCCCCGGAACCCTCATAACTCAGTGGCGAAAACGGAAAACCTGATTGTCTGTCTTGGTCCGGGGACGTTTTCAACCTTGGGCACTTACGATCTGATCGTTAATGTCCCGCACACCAATCCGGCCGGTTTCACCCTTGGCAAAGGATGGAAGATCCACGGCGCAGGAAAAGACAAGACCACCATCAAGCTAAGCGACTACCTGCCCATCACCGATCCCAAAAACCAGCAGGTCCTGCCTGTGAACAGCGGCGTTGGTCTGGTCTTTGGCACCAACTCAGACAATGCTTCCGGAATTGAAATCTCTGATCTGACGATTGACGATAATTATCCTGAACTGAAGTCACGGGCGCGGGAGAATGGCCTTAAGGCGCTCAGACTGGATGCGATCCGCCTGCGCTCAGATCTGGGCGGACATTGGATTCACGATGTGAATGTGGTAAATGCCGCTTCAGAAATGGGCTCCATCAATGTGCGCTGGGAAGCGTTTCATGTGTGGATCGTGTCCGTGGACCGGTCGCGGCCTGAACAAAACCGCGGCAATACCATTGAAAATGTCACCATGAAACAGCCCTTTGGCAATGTTTGCACTGCAATTGCCGTGGCGAACGCGACTGCTGAAGTCAGGAACAACCTGGTGGACAGCTATCAGATTGGATATGGTGGATGGGACCTGCGTGAATCCTTTTTTCACGACAATACCGCTATCAACACCGAATACGGCTTCAATATCGACAGCCTGGCGAACACTGGCGTGAGAATAGAAAGAAACAAGATCATTCATCCGCGAAAGTTCGGATTTGTAGTGGGCGGCGAAGGGACATTCTCGAACTTCAAGTTTCTGGACAATACCGTGCAGATCGACAGATCGGGCGTCGTTGGATTTATGCTGCGGGGAAATGTCACCGGAGCAGTCATCGCCAGAAATAAACTGCTGGCGGACAATTCATCAGGAGCGCGAGCCACCGCCTTTAGAAGTTATGGCGCAAGCCGCAACGCCGGGCCAAATCACGACAACCAATATCAATCCAACCAGATAACCAGCGGAATGTCATTGATCTTCCAGTCGCCGTCACAGAGATCACAAAACTGCTTTTTCGATAATCGCGACGAACAAGGCAAGCTTCACAAAGAGCTGCCTGATAATCACAATGGCCCCTGCGTCGCTATGGAAGCGCGAAAACCGGCCGCACCTTAGAAGAAGCCAGCGCAATTTTCACGAACCCCTCAAAGTTATCTACAATAGAAGCTTGGCTGGAGGGGACCCAATGCCCGCACTGGAAGCCGGTGTACTAGCGCCGGAGATTGAACTGCAATATCTGGATGGCCGCAAATTTTCACTCAAGGAAGAGCGCAAGAAAGGCCCAGTGGTGGCGGTGTTTTTTAAGGTAAGCTGCCCGGTATGTCAGATGGCCCTGCCGTATCTGGACCGCATTTTCAAAGCTTACGATAAGAGTGGCGTGTTTACCTTTGTCGGCGTTTCTCAGGATAACGCCGCGGACACACAGGCATTCAATCGGCAGTACAACATCAGTTTTCCCGTGTTGCTGGATCCAGTGGGAAAATATCCTGTTTCAAACGCATATAAGCTGACCAATGTTCCTACAACATTTTTGATTTCGCCCGAAGGGGAGATTGATTTTGCAACTGTAAGCTGGGCGAAGGCTGACGTCGAACAATTGAATCGCCGGCTCGCCTCGCTGACGAACGTGGCGACAACGCAAATTTTTCACTCGGGAGAAACTGTGTCAGAGTTCAAGCCGGGTTGAGAAGCCAAAAATTAATCCGCGGTCGCGGACAAGAAAGCAATCAGCATTCAGCAAGAAGAGGAATAATGAGAAGATTCGGCACTATCCTGCTCATCACGATGATCTGTTTATCGGCCGCCTACGGTCAGCATGCACCATCTCAAGCGGCGCAAAAGGCGATGAATGACATTGATGCGGAGAAGATCCGCGCCACCGTGAAATACCTTGCTGACGACAAATTGCAGGGTCGTGGCACAGGGCAGACGGGCGGCGATATGGCCGCTGACTGGATCGCCGCGCAGTTTAAAAGCTATGGTTTGGCGCCGGCCGGCGATCAGGGAACTTATTTCCAGCGGGTCAATTTTTTTGGTGTAACGACAGATCCCAAACAGACTCGATTGGCTTTTGTTCCCAAGACCGGGCCGGAGATCATGCTCAAATTCGCCGATGACTATGTGGCGAACGACCAGACGCACGCGCAGAAGTCAGAGATCGATGCGCCCATTGTTTTTGTGGGGTACGGAATCAATGCGCCTGAATACAACTGGGACGATTACAAAGGCGTAGACGTAAAGGGCAAAGTGCTGCTCATGCTGGTGAATGAGCCTCCTTCCGACGATCCAAGCTTCTTCAAAGGCCGCGCGCTCACCTATTACGGCCGCTGGACTTATAAGTATGAAGAAGCTGCACGCCGTGGCGCTGTGGGTGTGGTGTTGATCCACAAGACGGAGATGGCCAGCTACGGTTGGGAAGTCGTGCGCAATTCGTGGGGAGGCGAGGCATCATTTCTTCAGGACGACACGGATCCCAAGCTGAAGTCAGCCGGGTGGATCCAGTTGGAAGTCGCGCGCAAGCTGGCGCTCGTCGCGGGGCTGGACTTGGACAAAATGCTGCATGACGCAACCGGCCGCAACTTCAAACCAGTGGAACTGGCGGTGCGGGTGAAAGAAACCATCGTGAGCAAGGTGCGCAGCTTTAATTCCAGAAATGTGCTGGCGCAGGTGAAGGGTTCCGATCCCAAGGCGGCGCAACAGGCAGTCTTATACACGGCGCATTACGATCATCTGGGTATTCATGCCGATGAACCGGGCCACAACATTTACAACGGTGCAGCGGACAACGCCACGGGATGCGGAATCCTTCTGGAACTGGCGCGAGTGATGGCCGCAGCCGCGGAGAAGCCCAGGCGGACAATGATTTTTGCCTCAGTTACGGCGGAAGAGCAGGGTTTGCTCGGCTCAAAATATCTGGGACAGCATCCGCCTATCCCGGCACAGAACATTTCACTCGACCTGAATTACGACGACATACAGCCTCTGGGCGAGCCGCAACAACTTGTGGTTTCGGGGGCGGAACGCACAAGCGTGTATCCGCTGGTGGAAAAAGTGGCAAAGGATTTTGCCATGTCAATCCAGCCGGACGATCATCCGGAAGCCGGGCACTATTATCGTTCAGACCACTTCAGTTTGGCGCGGGTTGGAATTCCGGCCTTTAGTGTGAACGAAGGCGTTCTTTTCAAAGGTCACGATCTGGCGTGGGGCGAAGAAAAAGAGCGCGACTATGTGGCCCACCGCTATCACCAGCCTACCGATCAGTATCGCCCCGATATGGACTTTACTGCCGATGCCAAACTGGCAAAGTTCGGACTAGTGCTGGGATGGGAAGCTGCCAACCAGCCGGATTTGGCGGGCTGGCAGGCGGGCGATGAGTTTGAGAAAGTCAGAAAAACCACGCCATGAGAATCAGCGTATAAGAGCAAGGGCCCTGGCCACATTTAAGGTGCCGATAGTAACGTCAGGGAAGCTAATGAACTGGGGTACAATCTCAGCCATTCCCTCGAATAATCGGCCGAAATGTCGTTTTCGTTCCTTCAACGCGGTAATTTGCCTGAATACGCCCGTCAGCTTGTTTTGACCAGCGATGAACCTTCGCTCGTTCTGGAAGGCCTGGTAACGGGGATCGATAATCTCCGGCACGATGTCTACCTGAGTTCCAAATTCACTGAGACGGCCCGGCAGCACATTCTAAAACTCGTGGCCAAACACGGCAATGTACAAGACATGGTTGAGGAAGAACGGACGGCTGGGCGCCAGCCGGGCAAGCCTCCGGGCCACGCCAACCGTCAATCGGAGACTCCGGAATTCAAGCGGGTGCTCACGGAACTGCATATTGCGTCACTGAACCGAGCCAAAGCCGAGAACAATATCACGCTCGATCTTCTCTTTCGTCTGGCCATAGTCAAATTTCAACGCACGGAATTGGTCCAGCAATACGCCCTGGCGCTGGAGCGCTGCCGGGCTCGGGTGAAATCTCACGAAGCGCTGCGCCAGCCCGGTTCCAGCCGTACGGTTGAGATGCGCGAGCGGATTGCTGGATTCCAGATCAACAAAAAAACGGTGCTGCGCCGCGCGGGACAGGACCTGTTTGTGGTCCTGCGGGAAGCAGAGAAGGAAACACTGGGGCGGACCAGGCGCTCGTTATTCGGCGATGCCATGGCCGCACAGTATGAGTTGTTTTTGAACCGGCTGGTCTTTACTGAGGATGGGCAAGACAACCTGCTCAATGCCGAACACTATGTGATGCTGGGCAATTATGATCGCGACAAAGACCGATTTGACACGATGCGCGATATCGCGGCGCAATATTTGCAATCGCTGGGGCTGGTAAGCGACAAGGAAGACCCGCGCATCGATGGCATTCTCAACGTGCCGGAAAATGCGCACGAGATCATGGCCAGCGGCACGCCTGACGACGTCAATCCCAAGAGCAAGGCGCAGAAGGCCCTGCTGAATGCATGGGCGGAAATACTGGAACGCGAAGGCGTAATCGGCAGGGTGATCGCATCATATGAAGCGGTGCCATTGCTGGCGCAGTATTCGCCGCCAATCAATCCACAGCAACTCAAGAATGCGCTTATTTCCCGCGAGGAGCGCAGACGAGTAGAGAGTCTGCTGGAAGAGCACGGCAAACTTTCACCTGCAGGATTGCATGCTGCAGTGAAAAAAGTGGAGAGCTGCAAACCGGCCGAACGTGCCAAGATGGCTGCGCGTTTCTTCGCTGACTTCACGCGCTATCATCGCGACCTGCGCCGCATGGAAGCTGTGGTGGCTGCCATGGAGAGCGTCAACGTTCTGGCCAATGAGCGCTTCCGCGAGCTCTCCGCCATCAACAATACGCTCTATGAATTCCTGCTTACGCAGGAACAGAGGCCCGCGGAAGAAAAAGTGATCCATCACGTGGTGCTAAAAGCGGACATCCGCGAATCGACCACATTGACGCGCACGCTGCTGGAAAAGGGACTGAATCCCGCGTCCTACTTCAGTTTGAATTTTTACGATCCCATTAACAAGCTGCTGCCGAAATATGAAGCAAAGAAAGTTTTCATCGAAGGCGATGCACTGATTCTGGCGCTGTTTGAGCGGGACGGCGAGCCGGCGCTGGGGGTGGCGCAAACCTGCGTGCTGGCAAAAGAAATCATCCAGGTGGTTACTGCTTACAATGAGCGATCGCTCTCCGCCGGGCTGCCCAGCCTGGAGCTTGGCATTGGAATCTCCTATCAGGATTCCGCGCCCATGTATCTGATGGACGGCAACAAGAAAATCATGATCTCCAAAGCGCTGAATGAGAGCGACCGGCTCTCTTCCTGCAGCAAGGGCGTGCGCCAACTGCTGAAAGACCGCGAACTGCTGTTCAATGTGTTCTCCTTCCAGGCGGTTGATGACGAAGATACCGGCGGCAATCCCGACGAATTTATGCTTCGCTACAACATTGGCGGCATTCACATCAATGAGGCTGCGTTCCAGAAGCTGCGCGGCGAAATTTCCTTACAGGCATATGATCTGCAGGTTCCCATGATCTGGCAGAAGAGCGCTGTGCGCGTTTACGCTGGCGTGGTGCCTCTGGGCCAGGGATCTTTTCATCAGATCATTGTGCGCGAAGGCCGCATTTCTCACGTGGACGCACGCGATTTCTCGCTCAAAAATGTTACCGACCGCTATTACTACGAAGTTTGCACCCATCCAAGAATTTATCAGGCGATTGAAGCTGTTTCGAACAACCTGGTGGCAGCGCGCTGATCAAAAGCTGCTGCGCGGAACTTTAAAAGGCACCCGCACTACCGCTTCGATATCGACCGGGGTGCCGTCTTTTGTGCCGGGACGAAAATGCCATTGCTCCAGCGCCTTCCGCGCATTCTCATTGAGCCGATCATCAAAACCTTCCAGCACTTTTACCTCGCCCACGCTGCCATCGGCGCGAATGACGGCATAGAGAATCACCATTCCTTCCACACGGTCGTGCATCAGGTCCTGCGGATAAGCCGGATCAACTTTGGTGATTGCCTCGGGCGCGCTCAAGTCAGCTCCGCCATGGGTCGCGTTCAGTTCCGCAAAGCGGATGCTCCAGCTTCCGGTGGACGAAGCGAGATTCGGCATGCTAAGCCGCATGGAGTAGTGTCTGCGCGTCCCAAAGATGCGCGTATCAACGCTGTCACGCGAGGGTTCAGTTTTGTCGGGCGTAAGCGGACGCACAGCCCGCCGCGCGTCCGCCGCAGCATTTCCTGTGACTTTGCTGGGCGGGGCCGCAACATAGATATCCGCGGGCGAGCCGTTGTTGCTGGAATTACGCTGCGCAATCTCCGGCCGGGCACTGGCGCCAGAATGTCCGGAAGGGCTGGCGGCGAATTCTCCTGGGCGATTGCCCTCGGGAACAACCAGCGGGCCGCTGGGCGCAACGGGCTGGGCATTGAGCACCAGGATTTGGCCAAGCGCTTTTTCTCGCGCGGAATTTCCATTTACCACGGCCGATGCAGGCGGCACAGCTGCTGTCTGCGATGAAGGCAGGCCAAGGTTACCAAGATTGCGGCTTGCTGTGGCAGGAGCAGGCGCCACAACTTGAGGCGCGGCCATTGCCATGGGAATGGATTGCAACGCGTGACTGCTCGCAGCCTGGGGCGCAGGCTCGGCTATCTGCGAAGGCGCTTGCGCCGGAAGCTGAAGTGCGTTGGGCCTTCGCGCTGCAACGTCGGGAGCAGGCGGAACCACGATCACGCTGTCGTTGTACAGCGGCAGAGACGGCATTGCGCGATGGCTGGCTGCTGTCCCGGCTGGAGCAGCTACTTCCGGCTGCGCAGCCGGCGGAAACAACAACGGACGCAGCTTGCTCTGCGCCACAGGCTGCGAAGGTTCTGCGATCTGCGGTACGTTCACCGGCAGCGCCTGCATGGGATGGTTCATCGCCATGGGAGCTCCGGGAACCGTGGTGGATGCAACCAGGTTGGGCAAAGGAATGTCCTGCTTCAGAATTACCGCGCTCGGCTGCACGATGGTTTGCCGCGTGCTGATGTGGTTTTCATTCGTTACCACAATCTCCTGTGGAGCGAATTCAGGATCGGCCTTCTGTGGACGCGCCCGCCGCGGCGGCTCTGGCTTGGCTTTGCGCGTGTTCACGGGCGGCAGATATTCAGAAACTTCGTAATGCACTACTGTCTGGTTTGGCGAGGTTTGCGGCAGGACCTGCGGCTGATTCAGCCAGGCCAAATTGAGTGCATAAATGGCGACGATAACTAGCGCATGTCCCAGAAACGATTGCCGTGCGGCCTTCCATGCCGCCGGACGATGCACCAGAGCGTCAGGCCAGTATTCGCCCGGAGCAGCGCTGATCCACACCGGCGGCGGACCTTTGCGGAATAAATCGCCTATATTGCGCGTGAAGATGAGCAGCCATGGCTCGGGCTCCAGCACAAAACGCAGACGCGCGTCAGAAGCCGGAAACGCTTCACTAGAAATCGCTTTTTTCGCCGACTGCATTTCGCTTGTCCCGGTGATTAGATCGATTATATCGTTATAGCTACATGGCCCAGCTTATGCTTTTACGCCGAAAGGCCCTATTTTCGCTAACCTTAATCATGCTGGCAATCGCTGGCCACGCTCAGGCCGGGCTTGCCACCCGAGGCCAGAACAAGGCCGCCCAGGAAGATAGCGCCAACGCCACGGTGCCGCACGCCGCGGAAGATATCTCCGGTATGTACAGCTTTGTGAAGGAAGGCGAGTTCCTTCAGATCAGCCTGGAGAAAACCGGAGTGACCGGATACATCTCGCGATTGGGCGATTCCGACAGCGACAACGGCGTCTTTCTCGACCAGTTCTTCGCCAAGGCCGACGTCCAGGGCCACGACGTTTCTTTCACTACGCGCCCGCTGCACAGCGTCTGGTATGAGTTCAAGGGCAGGTTCAATCGCGGACCGGGAAAAACCAAAGGCGACGACGGCTACTACATCCTGCGCGGCACGCTTAAGGAACTCACCACCAACAATGCGAGTAAGACCGTCAGCTCGCGCTCACGCGAAGTCGAGTTCAAACTGCTGGCTCAGCCGGAAGATTCCGACGAAGTCCCTGCCAAAGATAAGAAGCCGAAATAGCGCCCGACAACCAGAACCTTTGAAACACAGAGGAACTGAGGCAGCGGAGGATATAGCTTCCTTGAATGTTCCAGCTTCCTGTCCTGGTCGCCGATCAACTCAAAACCTTACTACTGATAAGCACAGATCGCCTGATGAAGCCTGCCATCCTCCGCTTCTCAGTTCCTCTGTGTTTAAGGTTTTTGATTGGGCCTTACGAGGGTTCGACTCTCCAGAAATATCCCGCGCGGAACGGCGGATTTCTGCCTTCAGTAAAGAGATGGATGGAGGAAACCGAAATCTGCATGCCGGTCATGTCAATGCCGGCCAATTCCACGCGGTCCCAGACTTCAACCACGATTCCCTTTTCCATCACGCGGTCCAGCAGGTCGCTCTCGCTGGCAAAATCAGTGCTCAAAAGCATGCGCACACATCTCCCGTCGGCTCGTCAGAATTCTCGGTCAAGCGGCGCAAAACTTCAGGCAACTTTCTGCCAGGGAAACAGCAGTTGCCATTAACTATACCCGAAACAATTCCGAGTAGCGGGAAAATCGCAGAGCGATACCTGTGTGACACTGCTTTGCTCGCATGTCGCTGAATGCACCGATGAGTACAAAATCCTGCGGGTTCAAGGATCTGCGATCGTGAAAGATACGTCGATAATGAACTTGTGGAACTACGAGCTTTGTTGGACCGCGAAGGATTGTGTGGCACAGCCCTCGCCCTCGGTTGTGAATGAAATGGTATGTCAAAATTAAATCCTTATGGTGAGGGATAGATAGAAGAAGCATTGAGGAGTTCCCTCAGCCTGATCAGCAAGCTCGTTGTTTGGTCGTGACCGCTCGGACATGAACCATGTCAGGCAGAGGGCCGCAAAAGACATGTCCTGCCCAAGTGAACTAGTTCGCGCGTGATTCCTAGCGGGAATTGCGCTAGGATGAGCCAGTCCTCAGGGGCGGAAGTGTATTTGGTCTTTGAAATCTAGCAGTCAGTCATCAGCAGTCAGCATGCAGCCAATTGGAAAGCCTTTTGCGACCCTCTGCCTGCTTGGGATTGGGTCTGGGATTGGGATTGGGTCACGCAAGCGTCACCCAAGGGCCACCCAAGCGTCACGCAGGGGACACCCAAGGGTCGATTGGAGCAAGTGCATTTGTTTGCAACAAGAGTTGAAAAAAGCCGGGGTGGGGGATAAAAAATCGCATGATCGGCCACCGCCGACGGCGCCACACGAGCCATAGAAGGATTAGAAATCGCGTGGTTGAATATCAGTACTCCCCCGGCCCGCTCTCATGCGCCAGATTCTCAAACCGCGTTGACCGCTTGATGAACGCGAGCTTCACCACGCCGGTCGGGCCGTTGCGCTGTTTGGCGATAATCAATTCCGCCTTGCCTTCAAGATCGGGATCGTCTGGCTTGTAAACTTCTTCGCGGAAGATGAATGCCACCACGTCGGCGTCCTGTTCAATGGCGCCGGATTCGCGCAGGTCAGATAGTTGCGGACGGTTGTTCCCGGTGCGGCTTTCCGGCGCGCGGCTGAGCTGTGAGAGCGCGACTACGGGGCAGCGCATCTCTTTGGCCAGCCCTTTCAGTCCGCGCGAGATGGCGGAAACTTCCTGTGTGCGGTTCTCATAGCGCTTGCCTCCGCCGGTGGGCGTGCCGGCGACGAGCTGAAGGTAGTCAACAATGATCAGGTCCAGCCGGCCCTGCGCCTGTTGCAGGCGGCGGCATTTGGCGCGCATTTCAGAAATCGAGATGCCGGGCGTGTCATCAATGTATATCGGTGCTTCCACTAGCGCCGCGAGTCCGGTTACCAGCTTGTGATAATCGTCGCGACTTAGAAAACCGGTGCGCAGTTTGTGGGAATCCACCATGGCCTGGGAACAGAGAAGGCGCAGCAGCAGCGATTCGCGCGACATTTCCAGCGAGAACACGCCGACGACTTTGTTGTCGCGCACCGCGGCGTTTTCGGCAATGTTGATGGCGAATGCGGTCTTGCCCATCGAGGGACGCGCGGCAATGATCACCAGATCAGACTTTTGCAGGCCGCTGGTCATTCCGTCCAGATCTTCAAAATGGGTTTCCAGTCCGGTGATGCGCTGGCCCTGCTCGTAAAGCTTGTCAATGGAGCCGAACGAGAGCTTTACAATCTCAGGGATTCCCATGAAGCCCTGGCCGATGCGCTGCTCCGCCACCTTGAAGATCGCCGACTCCGCCGAATCGATAATTTCTTCCGCCGGCGCTTCCTGTTCGTACGCTTGTTGGATAGCGCTGGTGGCGGCGTGAATCAGCCCGCGCAGCAGCGCTTTGTCTTTCACGATTTTTACGTACTGCTCAATGTTCTTGACGCGCGGCAGTCCGTCAGTAAGCGACGTTACGTAAGCCACGCCGCCCACCGACTCAATCTCTTTGTGCTGTCCCAGCTGTTCAGTGAGGGTGACGAAGTCGACGGGCTTGCCGGTTTCCGCCAGCTCCATCATGCGGAGGTAAATGCGGCGATGCGAGTCGAGCGAAAAATCTTCGGCGCGGAGATGCTCCGCCGCCTGTGGATAGGAGGAGTTGTCCAGCAGGATTGCGCCCAGGATCGCGCGCTCGGCATCCATGCTGGCGGGCATTCCGCGATCAAGAATACGGTCAGTAGTCGCCATTCAAAGTCTCAGGGATCGCTGTTGTCTGGTACGAAAAAACACGGCGTTAGCCGGAGAAAAACCAGCGAAACACGCCAATCTTAGCACGAAATAAACCCGGTCTGTACCAGCCATACAGACCGGGCTAGCGGGGTGGACGTTCTTCCGTCGCTCTGTTGCCGGAGCGGCGTCTGGCAGTTCAGCAAGTTTCTCTCACGCTCAATCTTTTGGAATGAGATACGGTTTTGGCCGCAGCCGGCGGCCAGAACCAACGCAGATTAAACTCCGGCAAATCCCTTGAGTGTGCCGTCGATTCATTTGAATCGAACCTCAACTGTCGACAAGAACATTCACACTTGAGTATTGAGAATATCTAGGAACGGTTGAGCAACTTCAAGGATCGAACAAGAGATTCCGCGGGATTGCGGTGACTTTCCTGTGCATAACAAACCTTGTCTGTGGATGAAGGTGGAAATCTGGGAGTAATTTGCGAAGGCATTCGGCGCTAGGATTGCCCGGTTATGGTTCAATGTAAATCCGGTGCACTCTTTCTCCCAGGCGAGTGAGCAATTCGTAGGGAATAGTTCCAGCCATTTGGGAAACCTGCTCAGGGCGGAGCGTGTGGCCGTTATGAGTTCCGTAGAGCAAGACTTCGGCGCCGATGCTTGCGTCAGGAATGTCAGTAAGGTCGATTTGCATCTGGTCCATGCTGATGCGCCCCACGATTGGCGCGTTACGGCCTTCCACCAGCACTTGTCCTGTGCCGGAGAGTCGCCAGGGA
>DASYKK010000149.1:0-3857 GCA_035995565.1 Candidatus Angelobacter sp. | reverse complement strand
CGCAAATGACAGGCGGTGCAACGGCGTGGGGCCAAGGTCATTGAGCGCGGCCAGGTGTTTCGGCGAGCGATAGCCCTTGTTCGACGCCAGATCATACTCCGGATAAACCGGCGCCCAGCGGCGAATCATTTCGTCGCGATGGACTTTGGCGATGATGGAAGCCGCGGCAATAGAGATAGAAAGCGCGTCGCCATGGATAATTTTGGTCTGCGGACAGTCCCAGTTCACGCGCACTGCGTCAACTAGAAGATGGTCTGGGCCGGGCGAAAGCAGAGCCACGGCTTCACGCATGGCCAGCAGGGAAGCCCAGTAGATGTTGATTTGATCGATCCGCGCCACGTCAACGGCCGCAACCGCGTAAGCGATTGCATGCTGCTTGATTCGCTCGGCCAGTGTCTCGCGAGTTTTCTGGTCAATCAATTTGGAATCGCGCAGGCCTTTGATGCGATAGCCGGGCTCAAGAATCACCGCGCCGGCCACCACCGGTCCAAACAGGCAGCCGCGACCGACTTCGTCCACTCCGGCCACCAGGCGCGCACCGGACTCCCATGCCAGCTTTTCAAATTTCTGTGTGCACTTCAGCCGCTTGAGCAGCCGCATCTTCATTGTGCCTTTGGAAAACGGCAAGCCTGTTGCCGGATTCACCGGGATAACGCGCGTCTTGCGTTTGATGCGGGCGGGTTGGGGAGCAGCAGACATCAGAATCCGAAAAGCCTCAAGTGCTTTTTTTCGAGAGAGACAACATCGACCATCGAAGAAAAGAGCAGTGAGCGCTCGAGTCCATTATGCCCCAGAAGAACGTTGAAAAAAGAAAAGCTGCGGAAATTTCTTCCTCAGCTGGAATGCAAGTAGACGGATTAACTCACTCAGCCTTGGCGGCTTCCGCGGCCTTGGCCTTCGCGGCCACGGCGCGATGGTCCACTTCACGCAGGCGGGCGGCTTTGCCTTTCAGTGCACGCAGGTAAAACAGCTTGGCGCGACGAACCTGGTTTGAACGGATGATCTCTACTTTATCCAGCACCTTGGAGTTGAACGGGAAGATACGTTCCACGCCCTGGCCAAAGCTGACCTTGCGCACGGTAAAGCTGCCCTGCGGGCCGCTGCGCATGGAAATCACGGTGCCTTCAAACGCCTGTACGCGCTCTTTGTCGCCTTCTTTGATCTTGACCTGAACGCGAACGCTATCGCCGGGCTTAACCGCGGGTAGGTCTTTGCGCTGCAGTTTGGCAGCGAGTTTTTCCATAATAGGGTGCTGTGACATTTTCTTTTCCTCTTCAAAGGACGTTTCGACGTCCGGAATTTTAGACCCTCAGCCGCGAAGCGCGCGAATCCTGTAATTCTACCTGTCTTGCGCCGGATTCGCGATTTTAGCGTTCATTCGCGGCCAATTATCTCTTTGCCGATCTTTTTTGTGCCAACATCGGCCAAAAACTTTTTGTCTTCCTCACTCAGCGGTTGCCGTTCCAGCAGGTCCGGACGATTACGCAATGTCTTTTCCAGCGCTTTACCGCGACGCCACTTGCGTATCTGTTCGTGGTTGCCGCCCATCAAAACTTCCGGCACTGCCATGCCGCGAAACTCCGCCGGCCGTGTGTAATGCGGATAATCCAGCAACCCGCCGGAACCACACGTGCTGTCGGGCCCATCTACGCAGGCTTTTTCGTTAGCGCTAAAACTTTCCTGCCTTGCCGAGGCGGCGTTTCCCAGCGCTCCCGGGACCAGCCGCGTGATGGTATCAATCATCACCGCTGCGCCCAGTTCGCCACCGCTCAGAACGTAGTCGCCAATTGAAATCTCCTGGTCGGCCAGGCTCTCGGCCACGCGTTCATCCACGCCTTCGTACCGCCCGCAGATCAAAACAATCCGCTCCAGCGCCGCCATTTCTTCTGCCACCGCCTGCGTGAACATTCTTCCCTGCGGTGAAAGCAGGACCACGGTTTCTTTCGCCTCGTTCGCCAACCGTTGCTCTCGCGGTGCCAACTTGAGAGATTCCACGCACTCAAACAGCGGTTCAGGCTTCAACACCATGCCTTCGCCACCGCCAAACGGACGATCATCCACCGTCTTGTGCCGGTCCGTGGTAAAGGCCCGCAGGTCGTGAATCAGTATTTCAATGAACGAGGCCTCGCGCGCCCTGCGCACAATGCCGTAATCCAGCGGCCCGCGAAAAAAGTCCGGAAAAATAGTTACGATCTCGAACTTCATTTGTGCGGACCCTGATCAAGACTTCTTATGCTGCCGCTGCTTTTCTTCCTGGTTCAGCGGCGCGTCCAGCTCGAGCAGGCCTTCCGGAAGTTTCATCTCCAGGCGCTTCTGCTCCAGCACAATCTTTTCAATATAAGCGGCGGCAAATGGGACCAGGTATTCCTTCTTGCCCGAAATTACGCCGCCCGAAATTAGGCCGCCCTCGATCACCAGCAATGGCGCTTCTCCACTGCCAAACTGCACGTCCCGGACACGCCCAATTTCCCGGCCCGAATCAATCACTGTGCAGCCAATCAGGTCGCTTACATAAAACTCGTCGCTGCCTAACGCAGCCCGTTCGCTGCGCGGAATCTGGATCTCACTTCCTACCAGCATTTCCGCATCGCTGATGGAATCCACGCCGGCAAATTTCAGCACTACCATACCCTTATGGAACCAGTGCTCGTCCAGATCCAGCTTTCGCCGGGACAGTTCCGCCGTGCCACTTTGCTTTGCGCCGCCGGTTCCGCTGAGCGCAAAGAGTTTCCTGCGCGTTTCAAACAGCTCGGGGAAATCGGTGAGCAAGGTTGCTGCTACTTCGCCGTGGCGTCCCTGCGTTTTGGCCACCCGGGCAATCGTGACGAACTCAGCGTCCTCACTCATCAGCGTTGCCGCGGCAAATCAAGGCGAAAGCTACTCCGCCGGGCCAGTTTCCTCTTCTTCGTCTTCGATAATCTCCAGCATGTAGCGCTTCTTGAACTTCATGCTGGCCGCGCCCAGTAAAGTGCGGATTGACTTGGCCGTGCGTCCTTGCCGGCCGATCACTTTGCCCAGGTCAGTCGGCGCCACGCGTAATTCCAGCACCGTGGTATCGCCATCTTCAACCGGGGTCACTTGTACTTGTTCAGGAGCATCAACCAGAGCCTGCGCAATCTGCTCCACGAGCATACGCATATCGCCGCCCGCTTCCGTCATGTGGAGTCCTTCACCTAGCTAAGCTTGGGGCCCAAAATTCTCTGCGTTCATTCCCGGAAAAAGAACTGACTCCTTGCTTTCTTGCCTAGGCCGCCGGCGCGGGTGCGGCCTTTGACTTGGTGAGCAGACGGCCCACTGTGTCAGAAAGCTGCGCGCCTTTTGAGACCCAATAATCTATTCGATCACGTTTCAAGTCGATAGTAGTGGGATTGGTGCGAGGGTTGTAAAGTCCCACGACTTCAACCGAGCGTCCGTTGCGGGCACGCTCTTTATCAATAACCACTACACGGTAATAAGGCTGCTTGCGCGCACCAATGCGCGCCAATCGAATCATTAGCACAGTTGCACTAAATCCTTTCCTGGTTGAGCCCGGAAATACCGGGCAAGTTGTTATTATCGCGTAAGTTGCGGGGATTGGCAAGGCGAAGCCCTCTTTTTAGCTGCCTCGCACTGTGGACTCTGGTCGCTGCGACAGCGGACCGTTCCAATCCGCAGATTTGCATACCTTATTTCCCGCTACTGCCTGATAATATTCACCCTTACCCCATGATCATTGATGCGTTGTGCAAAATTGCGAACCATCGAACCTCGCTGAGCCGGGAGGAATCGCGGGCTGTGATGGCTGAACTGCTGGCTGGCAAAGCCACGGATGCCCAAGTGGCCGCCCTGCTGGTGGCGCTGCATATGAAAGGCGAAAC
>DASYKK010000148.1:0-4324 GCA_035995565.1 Candidatus Angelobacter sp. | reverse complement strand
CACGCGGTTTCTCTATAGCTGTCCGAACATGAGCATTGCGCATCATGCGGTGCGGGTCAATATCGCTACGCCAACGCCGATGCGCGCCCCGGGAGAAAATCCGGGCCTGTTTGCCATGGAATCAGCGATGGACGAGCTGGCATACAAGCTGAACATGGACCCGGTGCAACTGCGCATCATCAATTACTCAGACAAGAACGAACACACCGGCCAGCCGTGGTCGAGCAAATATCTGAAAGAGTGTTACCACACAGCCGGAGAAAAATTTGGCTGGTCCAAGCGCGATCCGAAACCGCGGTCGATGCGCGATGGCAAATATCTGGTCGGGTGGGGCATGGCGACCGCAACTTATCCTGGGATGCGCAGTCCCGGCGCAGCCAAAGTACGCATTCTGCAAGACGGCTCCGCACAAGTGATCAGTGCCACGCAGGACATGGGCGGCGGCACCTACACCACCATGACACAGGTAGTTTCCGATGTGACAGGAATTCCGATCGAGAAAATTCGGCCGGAGCTGGGAGATAGCCGCATGCCTCCAGCGCCGGTCTCTGGCGGATCGATGACGACAGCCAGCGTTCTGCCTGCGGTGAACCGTGCCGCAACAGAAGCACTCAAGAAGATTGTTCAGGTAGCCATTAGCGATGAGAAATCGGCGTTCCACGGGAAGAAGGAAGACGAAGTAGTGGCGGCGAACGGCAGAGTCTATCTGAAAGGTTCGTCACCGGAATCCGGCAGCACATATGCACAGATTCTTGCGGCAAAGAACCAAGCGGCGGTGGAAGGCGAGAGCAGGTTGCAGCCCGGCCAGGAGCGTGAGAAGTATGCGTTCCAGTCCTGGGGAGCGCAGTTTATAGAAGTGAAGATTGATACGGAGATCGCTCGAGCGACAGTTTCACGCGTGGTGAGCGCGTTTGATGTTGGAAAGGTCATCAACCGCAAGACCGTACAGAGCCAGGCTTATAGCGGAATCATCATGGGCATCGGCATGGCGTTGATGGAACACACCGTCTATGACCATCGCGACGGTGGCATTGTGAACAGCAATCTGGCGGACTACACAGTCCCTGTAAACGCCGATATTCATTCCATTGAGGTTGACTTCATCGATAAACCGGATCCGTACATCGATCCCTATATCGGGGCGCGTGGCGCGGGAGAGATCACGGTAACCGGCGTGGCTGGGGCAATTGCGAATGCAATTTACCATGCCACCGGTAAACGTATTCGCGAATTGCCAATTACGCCGGACAAACTGCTTTAGAGCACGTCATTCGGTTTGGCCACGCCGAGCAAAATCTGGAACAGCAGCAGCCAGCGTTTCAGATTGACGGTGATCAGGAAGTTCTCCTTGGCATGCTCCTTGCCGTTTTTGCCCAGCTTTGCGGCAAATTCCGGATGCGTGAGCAAGTAGCGAATCTGGTATGCACAGCCTTCTACAGAATGCACCAGCACGCCCGTGAGTTTATGGATGATCTGTGTGGGAATACCACCAACCGCTCCCGCGACCACGGGCTTTTCTTTCCACAGGCCTTCCGTCACGGTGAGCCCAAAGCCTTCTTTCAGTGATTTCTGCACAATCACCGTCGAGGCCCGCTGTAGCGCATTAATTTCCAACGCCGACCAGGGCGGCAGATTCAGGATGATGATGTCAGGATCGTCGCCGGCGGCCTCCATGACTTCCTGAAGCACTACCGCGCCCTCGGGATCGTCAGTGGCGCCGCCGCCGGCCAGCACCAGTTGGCAATCGACATATTTTTTTACCAGCTTGTAGGATTCCACCACGCCCACTGGATCTTTCAGCCGGTCAAAACGCGAGATCTGCGTGATAACCGGGCGCGAGCGGTCAATGCCAAAGTCGTCACAAACTTTGTTGACATATTCCTCGGGAAGGTCCTTGTTCTTTTCCGAGAGAGGGTCGATCGACGGATAGAAAAGATACTGTGGGCTGGCGAGCTGGCGTGTAAACGCGGGCGCAGAAAAGATGGTGGCATCATACTGCTCGACCATCGGCTTGAGAAAATCCCAAACCCCGGGATGAGGATTAGAAAGATCGATGTGGCAGCGCCATATCCACTTGCCCGGCGTCTGCGATTTGGAACGGATCAACCCCACCGGCTGCGGATCGTGGATGACGAACAGGTCCTCGGTAAACTCCATGCGCTGGCGGTTCTGCTCGTTGTAGGACATAAAAATGTCCTTAATCTGCTGCGTCAGATTAAATTCGCCACCCTGCAGTGCGTTGTGGAAGCCTTTTGTGACCTCAAAAAAGTCATTCCCTCCGGTAATCACGTCCCAGCGCGTGGGGATTTCAAGTTCACTCATCAATGGAATCAGGCGGTGCAGAATCTCCGCTACGCCGCCGCCCAGAGCGGTAGAGTTAACCATCTTGACTGTTTTGCCGCGAAGGTGACGCGCCAGGAAACGAATCTCATCCAGCTCCGGCTTGCCGATAATGGACTCGTAGTCTGCAAGTCTCGGAGGGGCCTGCGGCGGGGGTTGCTGTGTATTGATGCGCGGGTGCTTGCGGCGTTCAATAAAGTGTGCCGGCAAATCTGTCTGGCGGAACCGCCGTTCGCTGATACCAGTAGCAGGCTGAGCGGTGGTTTGTGTTAGCGGTTTCTCTGCGACCTTGGCCGCTTCCACCTGGTCCTGGCTGGCCTGGCCGGCCTTCCCTTTCTTCTCAAGCACCGCCGTCTTCCCCTCCGGCTTTTTTGCTTTCATTGATTGCTCTCCAACGCTCATGAATGTCCTTCACCATGTCAGACAACGGCCTGATCATGCCCCGCTCATTTCGGTTTCAATGACTTTCAAGATGCTGCGGCGCACATCTTCCAGTGTGGACGTATAGATATCAATGCGGTTTATTTTGTCGCCAGCCTGGGGCAGATCCAGTTCCTTTTCCAGCCATATGGAAAAATCGTTGGTGTTCAGCTTAAGGCGTAGCCGTGCGTCGATAAAGTGGTAGTAAATGGCGTGGATGCTGACCTTCCGCAAGCCATCAGCAAACTCTTCCAGATTGCGCGCGACGTACGGCGTGGGCACCACAACCAGGTCCGAAGCCATCAGGTAAAACGGTTCCATGGCCACACGCGTGGCAGCTCGTGGATTTTTCTGCAAATAGGTTTCAATAATGTGGATCAGGCGCTCGCGTAACGTCGCGATGGAAGTAAATTCGCGGATATCGATCGCGGCCAGACGCTCCGCCAGCTCAACTTCATTGCAGGAGGCAAAGGCCCAGTGGGAAAAGTCGTTGGAGAATCCTTCGCGAATAAAATGGTGTTCCTCCAGGGTCTGAAAAGTATGCTGAAAAATGGATGATTCCGGGCAAGTGCGGATAGCTTCCAGCAGTTCCTGAAGCGTGGTTGCTTTCTCCCTTCCAACCCTCATCAGATGCGACGCAGAGTTAAAGTAAAAAGGCGAACGCGCCCAGCGCGGACGAGTTATGGGCAACTGAGGTGCGGTAGCCATGGGAACTCCTCTAGTCATCGGGCCGCTGCCCCGACTTCTTGTACCTGAGAGTGTTAGGATGCCCGGCTTATAACCGCTGTTGCGTTGTCAGTCTGCTTTCAAAAGGGAAATCAGTGGCGGCGGATTCCCGAAGTTGGAGGCGCGAACAAGAATGAAAACCCGATGCCTATCAGCATCATCCATCCGAGGTTGCCGCGGGCCGATTCATCGGCTACCTGGATGTTCCACGTGGGATTGAAAAGGAAACTCGCAAATATCATGGCAGCAATCACGGTACCTATGATTCCAGCCCGTGCGCCGAATAAACCGGCAATCATCAACAGCACGACCGTGAAGATAAGGGGAGCCAGATTTTTCCACGCATGACCATTGGCGGCGGCGCTTAAAGCAAGCGCTGCCAGCGCACAAACCAGCCCGCCGATGGCGGCGTCCATAAGCGCGATGGTCCAGAGCTTTCCAGCTGCTGTTTTCATCCCGGTTTTGCTGATTAGATCGATAACCTGCATGTTTTTTCTCTAGAAACTAGTAGGATGACAAAAGTCAGGGTTGCTGTGGGATAAATCGAGAGCTGGCTGAAAAGATTCGAGAGCTGCGTCGGAAAGCCCCATCCATCGAGTTGATCGGCCACAGCGGTTCCGGCCTTTTTAATCTGATCGAAATATGGGTTTTAGAATCCAGCATCTACTCTGGATTTGGCTCGCAATCCCGCATCGTATAGATTTAAGGTTTCGCCGGGCCCTGAACAAAAATTATGTTCCATGCATACTGCTGATCCATTTCTTTTTCAGCTGTTCTTCATCTTCGTGTGGGCCAAACTCTTTGGTGAAGCCTTTGAGCGCATGCACCTTCCCGCAGT
>DASYKK010000147.1:0-9993 GCA_035995565.1 Candidatus Angelobacter sp. | reverse complement strand
GGCACAAGCATCCACCAGTAGGAAACCAGCACATGATATTGCTGTGCCTGGGCCAGCATGTTCCCCCAACTGGGAAATGGCTCGCCGATTCCGAGGCCGAGAAAAGAGAGAATAACTTCGGCAAGAATGAATTGCGGGATCAAGACCGCCATCTGCGTCAACAGTACGCGAAACGTCAGTGGCATCAAGTGCCTTCGCAGTAGGTAGGCATTGGACGCGCCAAATCCTCGCGCGGCCAGCACAAAGTTGCGTTCCCTGGCGCTCAAGACAACGCCGCGAACCAGGCGTGCCGGACGTCCCCAGCCCACCACCCCAATTACCGCTACCACCAGCAGGAACGCTGTCACCGGACTGATCTGTAATGGCAAAAACGCCCTAACAGCAATCAAAAGATAGAACCAGGGAATGGTGATAAATATCTCGGCCACTCGCATGGCAACGTCGTCCACGCGACCGCCATACATTCCCGCAATCCCGCCCAGCAGCAAGCCGGTCAGGGCGGAAAATGCCGCAGCCACAAAGCCGGCAAATAGTGATACCTGTCCGCCATAGAGAAGACGCGAAAACTGGTCGCGGCCAAAGCCGTCCGTTCCCATCAGGAAAAGATTGGCGGGCGCCTGCACGCCGAACAAATGTCGAGTGGAAGAGAACATTCCCAGAATGCTGTATCTGTCTCCCCGCGGAAAGAATTCGATGCCGGCTGGCTGAGAACAATCCTGCTTGTACTCCATTAGACTGTTCTCGGCGGGTTTTGTGACATAGACAGACGGCAGAAAATGAAATTTTCCCGAGCAGTCAACAAAATGCAGACGCGAGGGCGGCGCATAGGGATGCTCGCGCTCCTGCGTCTCAAAACTGTAAGGTGCAATAAACCCGGCCAGCACGACCACAGCATGTATCCCGAGGAGGAACCAGATGGCCCATGTGAATTTGGAACCAAAGTTGGTAGAGCGCAGCCCTGAAAAGGCAGGCGTCGAAGGTTTCACGTCTGCCTCCGGATCCGGGGATCAAAGGCATAGAGCAGCACGTCGCCCAGCAGATTTCCGACGATCAGAAAAACTGTCGAAAGCATCACAGCCCCAATCACCAGAAAGAGGTCGCGCGCCAGGATTGCCTCCAGCAGCAACGGTCCCATGCCCGGCCAACTCATCACCACCTCAATCAACAAAGAGACGCTCAGCAGCACCGCCACTGAAAGTCCAAAAAGCGAGATCAGCGGATTAGCAGCCGCCGGCAATGCGTAACCAAAGAGCAGCTTCATGCGCGGCAGCCCGTGGCCTTCGGCTGCACGCATATATGAAGATTCCATCACTTCGCGCACGCTGGCGCGCACGTGACGCATAATGAGCGCCAATGAACCAATTACCAGCGCTGCCACTGGTAAAACCATGTGCCAGACCAAATCGCGCAGCCATGCCCCGGTTCCCTGGTCTTGAACATTGACAGACGTCATGCCTCCCACCGGAAAGATTCCCGACTTCAAAGCAATCAACAATGCGAGCAGGGCGATCAGCACGTCGGGCAGAGCGAGCAGCGCAGAAGTTCCGCCGGAAAAAAGCCGGTCCGCCCAACGCCCTTTCCATCCCGCCGCCAGAACTCCCAGGGGCACCGCGATCAGCCATGAAATCAACAGCGCGGGAACGCTCAGCAGCAGAGTGTTGCGCGCACGCGGCCACAACAGCGTGGACGCCGGCGTGTTATAGGCAAACGAGTATCCGAATTCGCCTTTTGCCGAAGACTTCACCCACTGCCAATAACGCACCGGCAATGGCTGGTCTAGGCCATATTGAAGGCGCAGCTTCGCTATGGTTTCCGGCGATATCTGCGAGTTCACCTTGATCTCGCTCAGGAAATCTCCCGGCGCGGCCTGAAACAGGAGAAACAGCAGAATGGAGACGCCAAACAACATTAGTAGCCCGTGTCCGGCGCGACGCGCGAGGTAGCGAATCATAAGGCCACCTCGACTCCCGGCGCGTGCAGCCGTTCGCTGGCTTCCACCAACTCGCGGGTGGCCGGATGTATGCTCTGGCCAAGTCTCGCTGAGGTGGTCTGCTCCACGATTCGTCCGGCATCCATCACCACAACTTCCTGCGCAAAGATCGAGATGAAGTTGAGATCGTGTGAAATATAGAGATATGTAAGCCCATGACGCGCCTGCAGTTCCATCAACAACCGCACCATCTGTGCTTGCAGCGGCATATCCAGCCCGGAAAGCGCTTCGTCCATGATGAGCAGTCTGGGTTCGGCGGCCAGGGCTCGTGCCAGCGCCAGGCGTTGCCGTTGTCCTCCGCTGAACTCGCCCGCTGGACGCAATGCCCAGTCAGGATCAAGCCCGACTTCTGCGATCAACTTCATGGCGCGTGCTGTGCGTTCCGCTTCGCTCTTCCATCGCGCGATTTCCAGCGGCTCCGCCACAATCTGCCGCGCCGTGAATCTGGGGTTAAGCGACGTGGCGGCGTCCTGAAAGATCATTTGCACCGGCCGCCGCGCGCTGCCGTTACTTTTTTTGTTAGCTAAAATCGGCTTCCCTTGCAGCAATATTTCGCCCGAATCTGGTGTCTCAAAGCCGGCAATGCAGCGCGCCAGCGTAGACTTCCCTGAGCCGGAACGCCCCAGCACCGCTACAGTTGAACCCGCTGGCAACATCAGATTGACGTCTTCGAGTGACTGCACGACAAACTTTTTGCGGGACAGCATGCGCTTCTGGATAAACCTTTTGCTCAGCCCGCGAACTTCCAGCAGAGGCACACTATCGATCGCAGATGACTTGTGCGCCACATTGGCAAGGCTCTTTTCCGGGAACAGAATGCCCTGGACGTATTCGTCAGGGCTTGCCCGCAATTTGTCGACCGTGCCGCGTGCGACCACTTCGCCCTGCCGCATGACCACAATACTGTCAGCCAGTGCAGCCAGCGCTCCGGCGTTGTGCGTGATGAAGAGCATCGCAAGCCCAAGATCGCGCTTCAACCGGTGCAGCAGGTCAAGGATTTCTGCCTGCGTGGCCGCGTCTAGTGCGCTCAAAGGCTCGTCGGCAATCAAAAGTTTGGGGCTACAGACAAGCGCCTGGGCGATAGCCACACGCTGCCGCTGTCCTCCGCTAAGTTCGTGTGGATAGGCGCGTATGATGCGCTCGGGATCAGTGAAGCCAATCTGGCGCAGCATTTCAGTGCAGCGCAAGCTCGCTTCCTGCCGAGTAAATTTGCGATGCGCCAGCAAGACGTCGGCAATCTGCCGTCCGAGCGGTAAGACTGGATTCAGCGCCAGTGCTGGCTCCTGTGATATGAGCGCGACTTCGCCGGCGCGCATCTCTCTCAATTGCGCGGGCGAAAATTCCGATATGCTCCGACCGCGATAGTCAACGCGTCCTGAAACCGTGCGCGCGTTTCGCGGCAAGAGCCGCATGAGCGCCAATGACAGAGAACTCTTGCCGGAGCCAGACTCGCCCAGCACGCCCACACTTTGTCCATCGGCAATCTCAAGATCAAGATTGCGCAAGGCGTGGACGACTTCTCCGCCGGCAGCATCATAGTCAACGCTCAATGCAGATACGCGCAGCAATGGCTCGGGTTTTGAAAAGCCCAGGTCGCCGGAGGTCAATTCAGAGTGCGCTCCCTATGAATTTTTTGTGGAGCTATGCAGTTCATTATGACCCATCGGCTTGGATTCCAAGTGATCTTAGTCCCAATGGGAAGCGCGCTTAGGTACTCTCCGTAACCCTCGGCCCTTAGAACAGGTCCCGGACGCGGCAAAAAAACGTATTCAATCGCAAGTCGCTGGCCTAGCGCGGTCACGGACCAAAGAAGAACAGCATGGTTAGGGCAAACCGGTTGATAGCAAACAAGTTACCTTTGTCCATAATTGTGTTGCAGTCGAAATTGCGTCTCTAACTATCAGTCGCGCACCATATTCCAAATTGTCCATGACCTCCCGTTATGCCCTAATCCCCTAATCTCAGGCTTTCCACGTAATCCAAAATTGCCAGTCAGGTATTAAATTGCCTCTCGCGCGGCGACGAGAACAAATTTTGTCGCGCGGGGGTCCCCCTTGAAGCTCTGGCAATCTGGTCAAACGTTCTTCATCATTCTGGCTCTGGCTCTCATGCTTACGTCATGCGGCGGAAGCGGTTCATCCACGACCTCAGCCAACTCTTTGCCATCGCCGAATACGTCCCCGACCCCGAGCCCCACGCCGGGGACCGCCCCTTCGCCTACGCCGACTCCAACCCCTACAGGCAGCAGTACCGTGCTTAATCGGGTTGAGGAATCGCCCTGGCAGACCTGCGGCAACTGCGGCAACGATGGCGCTACCGGCGCCACGGCCACTTACTTCGATACGCGTGGCATCACCGCCCCTAGCGAAGACGGCTCGTCCACACAGTTCACGATCGCGGCAACTGTCCCTTACACCAACGGATATTTCTACCAGTCGCACACGCCGGTCACCACGAAGATCAATGCGTTAACCTACGAATTCGACCTCTATATTCCCGCCGGCTCAGAAACCCTGCCGCAGGGCATTGAATTTGAGTGTCAGCAAATCCTGAACGGATGGGTCTACAACTTCAGCTGGCAGGCACTCTATTCCGGCAATCAATGGCGCATTTTCGACTACGGTCTGAAACGCTGGGACGCCACCGGAATCTCTTTAACTCACTTCACTCCCGGCACCTGGCACCACATTGCCGCCGAATATCACAATGACACCGTGGCCCACACAGTGATTCATGATGCGCTTACCGTCGACGGCGTACGCTTGCCGGTGAACATCACGCACAACGCCTTTTTCTCCGGCGCGGTCAACAATCAGTTCACCAACGCCGTTCAACTGGACAGCAACAGCACCGCCGCTACTTATAGCGTTTTCATCGACCAGATGAAAATCACGTATCAGTAAAATACCCACCACGGCTTTTTAGCCACAAAGGACACGAAGGAACACAAAGGGGTTTTCTTCTGTTGCGATTAAACCTTCGTGTTCCTCCATCTGCTTTGTTGTAGCCCCGCGTTTTTACACTGAGTCACATCGAACAGGAAGACTCACGAAGGCTTTTTTGTAACGACACAAAACCTTTGTGTTCCTTCTTGCCCTTTGTGGTTCATGGGTTGGTTATTCATAATGCAGCGCGACCATGGGATCAACCCTGGCCGCGCGCCGTGCGGGAATGTAGCTGGCCAGAACTCCCACCGCCGCCAGCACCAGGGCCGTGGCCAGAAACGCCAGCGGTGAGTTGGTGTTCACGCCGTACAAGAACGTGACAATCAGCCGCGCCAGCAGAAACGCCGCCACCAGCCCTGCGATGAGTCCGGCTCCCATGATCACGGCGCTTTGCTTCAGGACCATCATCAGCACATCGCGTGGCTGCGCTCCCAGCGCCAGACGAATGCCGAACTCGCGTATCCTCTGGCCCACCGAATATCCCACGACGCCGTAAATTCCCACCGCGCACAGCGCCATGGCAATCATGGCGAACACAGTCAGCAGACTCGCGCCAAAGCTGGAAGCCCACAGCGACTGCGAGATCACTTCACCAATCGGCCAGACATTGGTAATCGGCAGGTTGCGATCCATTTCCTGTATCCGTGAGCGCATCGTGTTCAACACCGTCCTGGGATCGCCCTCGGTGCGGAAGAACAGCGTGAGAGCGGCATTGGGGTTCTGCACCAGCGGCACGTACATATATGGGCGTGGTTCTTCGCCGAGATTGTTATAGCTGGAGTCGTGCACAATGCCGATTACTTTGGTGAAGTCGGTATCGCGGAAAAACTTGAAACGCTTTCCAATGGGATCTTCATTGGGCCAGATCTGCCGGGCCGCGGTCTCATTGATGATGGCAGCGCGCGGCGTGTCCTCACGCACACTGCCGTCAAACCCCTGCCCCCGGACCATGGGAATGCCCATGGTCGGGAGGTATTCTGGCGAAACAACCGAAATCTGCGCTACATGCCCGCTCTGCCCGTTGCTGGAATCCTGACCTTCCCGAAACAGCGTTCTGCCAAAGCCACCAAAGAATAGAGGGACAGTATTGGAGAGCGTTGCGCCCTTTACTCCGGGCGTAGTTTGCGCCGCTTCAAGAGCGCGGCGTTCGAACTCTTTTGCGCGCGCCGGCTCATAGTTCAACGCCCCTACATCAAAAGACACCATTCCCAGATTGTGTGTGTCAAAACCCAGGTCCATCTCATGGGCATTGCGTAGGCTGAGAAGAAAAAGTCCCGCACCAACCAGCGCAATCAGGCAAACCGCCACTTGGAGAGAAATCAGAAGGTCGCGGACATTAAAACGGCTGCCTTTGCGCAGATCGCCGCCGGCACGCTCTTTCAATTCAGAAACCAGGTCAGGTCGCGACGATTGCAACGCCGGCGCCAAGCCAAAGATCAGGCCCGTGCCAATCGCCGCCGCAAACGTGAACGCCAAGACATGCCAATCGAGCGAGAGGTCCATACCGTCAGCCGGAAGCTGTGGCGGACGAAAGCGCCACATCAAGTCGCGTCCAACCAGAGCCAGGCCGAGTCCTAACGAACCGCCCGCAATGGCCAGCACCATGGCCTCCGTCAGCAACTGCGTTATCACCCGGCTGCGAGAAGCGCCAATCGCTACGCGGATTGATATCTCGCGTTTTCTTCCCGCCGCGCGTGCCAACAGAAGGTTTGCAATATTGAAACAGGCAATCACCAGCACAATCCCGACCACAGCCATCAACATAACGCCGGCGCGTTGGAACTGAGCTCGCTGGTTGGGATTGATGCTCGATTCCAGCAGCGGCTGCAAGGTGAAGGTGCGGCCCTTGTTCGCCAGCGGAAAAGCCGTCTCAAGGTCGGACGCAATCGACTGCAACTCCGCCTTGGCCTGCTCCGGCCGCGCGCTGTCTGTCAGCCTGCCTACGGCGCTGAATCCCAGGAAGCGCCTCTCATTGAACAGCTGTTTGGTGAATCCGGTAAGAATCTGGTCATGCATCGACATCGGAACAAACATGTCCGGACCGCCAATCACCGCAGTCCCTTGAAAGCCCTTTGGCGTCACGCCGATAATCGTGAATCCCTGTCCATTCAGCAACACGCTTTGGCCGATCACGCCGGGATTGGCGCCAAAACTACGCTCCCAGAAACCATGACTCAGAACAACCACCGGCCCTGATCCGTTGCCGCGATCTTCTTCGGGACGAAACGTGCGTCCGAGTTGCGCCCGGACGCCCAGCACGTCAAAGAAATTTCCCGACGAAAGCTGCGCAAAATACTGGTTCGGCTGCCCATTCACCGTCATGCTCACCGGCGCACCGAAAGACTGATACACGGTGACGCCGGAGAAAGACTGCGCCCGTTGCTGAATATCCTGCGCGTTGGGAAAAGACGTAGGTAAGACATTATTTGCCGCAGCGCCAAATATCTTGCGCTGATCGGTGGTGAAGATTTCCATCAGCCGCGCGGGGTCCTTCACGGGCAGAGGATGAAAGAACACCGCATTGACCACCGTAAAGATCGCCGTGTTGGCCCCAATGCCCAGCGCCAGGGTTAGTATGGCGATAATGGCAAAACCGGGCGACTTGCGCAGGCTGCGCAGCGCATAGCGGATGTCCTGTCCAATGTTGTTCATAGGTTTCACCTGAGAACTATCAACTGATGAATTAAGAGACGTGCCGCGGGGCGCATGGTTAGCCTACGTTGGGCAAACCCTCGAATCTTATAGGAAAATACTTTCATGCCTTCCGTGCGAATGGACAAATGGCTCTGGGCTGCCCGGTTCTTCAAGACTCGTGCTATCGCCGCGCGAGCCTGCGAACTCGGCAGGATCGAATCTAAGGGACAGCCGGCCAAACCCGCGCGCGAGGTCCGCATCGGTGACAAGCTGCGGATCACCAACGATGGCGGCGACTTTCACGTTGAAGTCTTGCTGCTCAGCGAGGTGCGCGGCCCTGCTTCGGTGGCGCAAACGCTCTACCGCGAGACAGAAGAGAGCAAAGATGCCCGTCTGAAGGCCGCAGCCGAGCGCAAAGCGGCGATGCAGTTCGCCCCGGCACCCACCGGTCGGCCATCGAAGCGTGATCGCCGAAAGATTATCCAGTTCCGCGGCCGCGGCTGAGCCGCCGCGAAGCATTGGGCCGCTCGAACACTCCTGGTTTGCGATTCCGAACCGAATGGTTCGATAATGAATTTGCGCGCTCAGCCCAGCCAAATGAAAAAACCTTCACGACACTCTCGCAGCCGCAAGGAAAAACCCGACCGTCCTGATCGAAATTCGAGTCGCGGCTCAAACAGAAGCCCCGCTCACCCGAATCAACTGGAAGACCGGGGTGAAGAGCGGCGTGAAGGCCGGAGTCATAATCGTGGTCCCCAGCGAAGTAATGATAAACGCAGCGATCGCTCTAGCGGCCGGCGCGCGCCGCGTCTCTCGCGGGAAGTTGCTGTGCTCTATGAAGACGATGCCTTGATTGTGCTGAACAAGCCAGCGGGGCTGCTGGCTGTGCCGATCAGGGGCTCCGATGTCCCATCAGCATTATCTCTTCTCATCGCCGAGCTGAAGCCTAAGAGACAGCGAGCCTTGATAGTGCATCGCATTGATCGTTTCGCCTCCGGGATTCTGTTGTTCGCTAAAACGGATGGTGACCGCGACGCTCTGATCCAGCAGTTTCTGGCGCACACGCCGGTGCGAAAATACCTTGCAGTGGTCCGCGGCCGACTTAATGCAGAGCCAAAGACGCTGGTGCATTACTTTCGGCGTGAAGGAATGTATCAGCAGTTGCGGACGGCGCGCGATCCCGAAGCCGCCCGCGCCGAACTGCGCTATTCGGTAGAACGCGCCTTTGCCGACGCCACGCTTGTCCGCGTCGAGTTAGTGACAGGTTTGCAGAACCAGATCCGCGCGCAGTTTTCAGCGATGGGCCACCCGCTCATCGGCGACAGAAAATATCACCGCAAGGAGGCGGACGAACAGATGATTGCGCGCGTCGCGCTGCATGCTGCTTATCTTGAGTTTGTTCATCCTCGATCAGGAGAACTCATCACCATCGACTGCCCGCCGCCGCAGGACTTTCAACATTTGGTGCAACAGCTCTCGCGCTCAGGACGACCGCAACGGTAGGTCGAAGGCGCACTAACCTGAATCGCCATCGACCTGGGTTTCTCGAATTTGTGGCACAAGCGGGCATTCATTCCCAAGTTGCACCCGCCGTGATCATTTGAGGTTACGCTTGATTTCGGCTACCAGCGCTTGCAACTTGGCCTGGTCCGTTGATCGGATAGAAACAGAAAAGATGGTGCTTCCCTGCCGATAAGTGCCGCCAATCAGGCCGCTCTTCGGGGGCGGTGAAGAGCCCCGCCGCGTGAGCATGGCGTCTGCCTGCGGCCCTGACGCCGTCTCAGTAAGGATCATGAATTGTCCACCCGAATTTGGCGGACCCTGATAAAAGCAGGAAGTCTGGTTGGATCCTGTCTTATCTACGGTCGCGGTATAACCCATGATCTGGCTGAATTTTTCCGCCGTGAGTACTTTGCAGGGATCCTTGCCGGTGGCGAACGCAGGAACTACTAGAACGAACGCAAAAGCCCACACAATTGCTACTGCAACAGCTCTTTGCATCATTATCCTCCGCGGGCGATAGTAAATGCCGAGAAGATGGAAAGATATCTCTTTTAATACATTCGGTGTTTGCCAGTTAATCGTCCGGAAACTGCTCGTGAAAATTGTTTTTGCGGGGTGGGTCGGACGTTTCCGCAGAAATTCATGACCACAGTCACTTAGCAGAGTCCATTTCTACGTTTCACTCCACCGCATCGTGTCTTTATATAGAATGCCCTGAATGCCCTCACAGAACACCATCCACACCATGATGGATTACCCGCTCACGCTCACAGCGCTGCTGGAACGCGCGGGACGCTACGCGGCTGGCGTGGAGATTGTGTCGCGGCTGCCGAACCGGACCATGCATCGCTACACCTGGGGACATCTGCACCAGCGCGCGTTGCGCCTGGCGGAATGCCTGCAATCGATAGGACTGAAGAA
>DASYKK010000146.1:0-5095 GCA_035995565.1 Candidatus Angelobacter sp. | reverse complement strand
CTTCATGCTTCCCCGTAAAAATCCACAAAGAGGTCCGGTGTCTCATACACGCGGACGCGATGCAATTCAGCCAGGCTTAGCTTGGGCTGCAGTCGTCGCCATATGCTGATAGCCAGGTTCTCGGTCGTGGGAATCTGGTCTCTGAAGTCTGCGACTTCTTTATTAAGGAACCGATGATCCATCGCGTCGATGACCTCGCGGTTCATGATTTCTTTTAATTCTTTCAGATCGACCACAAATCCTGAGCGCTGGTCCACATTTCCCCTCACCGTAACTTCCAGCGTGTAATTGTGCCCATGGCCATGGGGGTTGTTGCACTTTCCAAAAATGCGCTGGTTTTCCTCCGGAGTGAATTCCGGATTGTGGTAGTAATGCGACGCCGAAAACTCTGCTTTCCTAGTCAGATAAACCATCAAAATCAGATCGTTAGCTCAGATCGCCCTTTCGAATAGATGAACTGTCGGGTGCTTTGGGTGCGGAATGTGAGTACGTCCGCCCCTTCCATGTTAACTCGCCCCTTACATTGGAATGGAGGTGAGAGCGGACTAAAAGTAACACGAAGATCGGTAACCCCATGAACGCCATAAGGTTAGCTTTCCATGGAAAATGCGCCTGTTGAACGCGGGAAACGAAATTCAGATAGGCGAGAGCCGCAAAAGCCAAGGGGAAAAAAGCGTCGCGCAGGTCGCTAACGGCGAACAGCAATAGGCCGGCAAGAAGCGAAATCACTACAGCAAGGAACTCGAAGCCGCGTAGAGCGGCCAGCGACAATGGTCGCGGAAATAGCAGAGCCAGGTTTTTGGTCCATCCGTCCCACATGGCGCGAAAACTGCGGTACATCCGGGTGCGGACGAGACCGGCCCCATGGCGAAACCATATTTTATGACCTGAAGCTTTAAATATTCGAGCTAGCTCGACATCTTCAAGTATGTTGCTGGCTACAGAGCAATGACCGCCCAGCGCCTCATAGATTTGGCGACGAACCAGAATGTATTGGCCATTGGCGGCCACCGTGGAATCCGTGGGATTGTTGACTCGATCTGGCGGATAGGTCCGAACGAGTTCGGCGAAAACTACCGGCATCACTGCCAATTCCCACCAGGTTCTCGCTTCCTGCTCCGGCGAGTAGGAGAGCAAGTCCACTTTTCGTTCTTCGGCCTCGTGTACCGCTGCTGCCAGTGATCCGGGATAATGGGCGGTGTCCGCGTCGGTGAACAGCAGCCATTTGGCATTGCTATGCGCCGCTCCGGTAATCAATGCGTTGCATTTGCCCATTATTCCCGGCGTGAGCTCGGCGGCGGCCAACACCCGCACCCCCGGAAATGACTCAGCAATCGTCCGGGTACGATCCGCTGAGCCATCGTCTACCACGGTGATTTGAAAGGAGATACCCTGCTGGGCCACAAGCGACTGAAGGCATCGGCCAAGACAATCCTCCTCATTCCGTGCGGGAATGACGATGTCAACGGTTACTTCAGCTTGGTCTGTTTCCATCTGAATCGGGTTATTATAAGGGGGTGAGATCGCTTCGAATCGCATTTCCGGTCTTTTTGGCGGCTGTTTTGGCTGGCTGCGTCGGCTGCAATGATCAACCCCGCCTGCGCATGATCGGTTCGCAGGCCCCGGATTTCACCCTTCAAGATTCAGATCGCACTCTGTCTTTACACGATTACCGTGGCAAAATTGTCGTTCTGAATCTGTGGGCGACTTGGTGTGGTCCCTGCCTTGACGAAATCCCAGACTTGGATCTCCTGCAAAAACGGATGGGTGACAAGATAACAATAGTCGCTGTGAGCTATGACGACAAGGCGAGTGACTATCAACAGTTCATTCGTGAACACCGGATGGCTTTCATCACCGTTCATGATCGCGATAGAAAACTTAAAGACCTTTATCAGCCCACCGGGCCGCCGGAGACCTACGTAATCGATCGCTCAGGAAAAATTCGGCGCAAGTTCATCGGCCCGCAGCGATGGGCCGGCCCGGAGATTGTGGATTACCTGCAGAAGTTGTAACTGGCTCCAGTGCTTATTGCGCTCCAAGCCGCATTCGCATTCCTCGCATGTTTTCAGATCATTGTGGGCTTTCTGATGCTGTTCGCGCCAACTCGATATCCCGGCCTTTACGCGCGATTCCTGAATGAGTACGTGGTTCGACGCGAAACCAGCGAGCATGGACACATTGCCGCTATTCGATCACACGGGTTCGTGATGGTGGCAATAGGGATATTTTTCGCGTTCGGAGCGTGGAACCTGCGTTAGAAAATTCGTTGGTGGATGCACGCTAGTTCCCAGTCTTCAATTTCGGCAAGAAACTCTTCTTCACCTTCGCCACAATCACATAATTGGGATCGACCATTTCATTCAGGTGAATCTCGCCGACTTTCGAAAGCAGCTCGTAAGTGTCCATCTCTGACAGACCGTAGTCCGTGTGAATCCAGCCGACCAACTCTGTAAAGGCGATGCGCAATGCATCGTCCAGCGGGCGGTACGCACCGACCGTCATGATGTAGTCATCGTTTTCGAAACGCGGCCAACTGATTTTCTTGCCTTTGATGACGCGGACCTGCACGCGTCCACGAAGCGGAACTTCGAGCGCGGTGCCGGCAATCTCACCATCGCCCATTGCAGCGTGACCGTCGCCCAGGAACAGCATCGCGCCCGGAACGTTCACAGGAAAATAAGCCGTGTTCCCGACGCTGGCTTCAGGAGAATCCATGTTGCCGCCAAAGGCTTCCGGCACCACTGATGTGCGAGCCTCGCCGCCGGCAGGCGCCACGCCGATGCAGCCAAAGAACGGATGCAGCGGAAATTTCACCGTGAACTTGGAGTCGAGCGCCTGGAAGGTAGCCGTATTCGTGGTGTGGTCAATAGGATAGAACCAGATCTTTTCTTTGATGGGCGCGTTGAGCATGGGCGTGTAGTTGGTGGAGTTGATTGCGCCAAAGCCCGGGGCCAGTGCGCCTATGCCTTGATTGCTATCAACTTTGATCTCGAGAAACTTTACCGCCAGTGTGTCGCCGGGCTCCGCGCCGTCGATAAAAAACGGCCCGGTAAGAGGATTGTCTCCCGGCGCCATGCTGAGAGTGTCGCCGGGCTTTTTGATCGCATTGCCGAAGCAGTCAACCGTGTTGGTCTCAAGGATATTGCCGGATTTAAGATGCGCTACCGGAGTGTACGACGCGGCATAGGTGTATTTCAGCTCGCTGGGTTTCAGTTCGTACCGAACAACTTTACCTTCTTCAGAGCTTTGCGCGAACACGGCAGCAGAAAGCAACAGCACAGCCAGGTGACTTTTCATCAGAAGGAATCCTCGCGCAGGATTATAGAACAGACGAAGCTACAGCTTGACCCTGCGCAGCCGCAAGGCATTGGCGATAACCGATACCGAGCTGAAGCTCATAGCTGCGGCGGCGAAGACAGGTTGCAGCAGCAATCCTGTAAATGGATACAAGACGCCGGCGGCAATCGGCACGCCGAGCAGGTTATAGATAAACGCAAAGAACAGGTTCTGGCGGATATTGCTCATGGTAGCGCGGCTAAGCTTGCGCGCCCGCATCAGGGCGTTCAGATCGCCTTTAATCAGCGTGATGTCTCCGCTTTCCATGGCGACATCTGTGCCGGTACCCATGGCAATGCCCACGTTGGCCTGCGCTACCGCGGGTGCATCATTGACGCCGTCTCCGGCCATAGCGACGATACGCCCTTCAGCCTGAAGCTTTTTGACGATGGCTAATTTCTGTTCCGGCAAGACCTCAGCTTCAAATTCAGTGATGCCTAGCTCTTTTGCGATCGCTTCGGCCGTCGCTCGATTGTCGCCGGTTAGCATCACCAAGCGCAGGCCGCTGCCCTTTAGCGCCGCGACGGCTTCGAGAGCAGAGCTCTTGATGGGATCTGCGACAGCGATCAGACCTGCAACCTTGCCGTTTACTGCTGCCAACACTACCGTTTGTCCTTTTTGGCTGAAGGTTTGGGCCTGCAGGAGGATCGGATTCAGATCGATTCCCCTGCCGGCTAAAAAATCTGATGTTCCTACGGCGATTTGTCTGCCCAGAACTTCGCCCGCAACGCCCTGGCCGGTGAAGGATTGAAACTTTTCTGCCTGCGGAATTTGCAGGCCGCGCTGCTCTGCTTCTTTAACGATGGCCGAGGCTACCGGGTGTTCGCTTAATTTCTCCACCGCGGCGACCAGTAGAAGAAGGTCGAGTTGAGAGAAGCCGCCGGTTGCAAGAATAGACGTCATCCGCGGCTTCCCTTCCGTCAGCGTGCCGGTCTTGTCCAGCACCAATGTGTCAACCTTCTCCATGAGTTCCAGCGCTTCTGCGTTTCTGACGAGCACACCGGCATGTGCGCCGCGTCCGGTCCCCACCATCACAGCCATAGGAGTGGCCAACCCCAAAGCGCACGGGCAGGCAATGATGAGAACCGCTACGGCGTTGACCAACGCGTAAGCAAAGCGCGGCTCAGGGCCCCAGATTGCCCAGGCAATGAACGTAAGCACCGCTACAAGAAGTACTGCAGGCACAAAATAGCCGGAAACTTTATCTGCCAGAGACTGAATCGGCGCGCGAGTGCGCTGCGCCTCGGCCACCATACGCACAATTTGCGCCAGTAAAGTTTCAGATCCCAATTTTTCCGCGCGCATGATGAACGAACCGGTCTGGTTCACCGTTCCGCCCACAACCTTTGCGCCAGGCGCCTTCTCCACCGGCATCGATTCGCCTGTAACCATTGATTCATTGACAGCGCTGCTTCCTTCTTCCACTATGCCATCCACCGGAATGCGATCACCGGGACGAACCCGTAGCCGGTCGCCGCGTTGAACCTGATCCAGAGGAATTTCTTCGTCTGATCCATCCGGGCGAAGGCGACGCGCAGTTTTAGGATTTAGATCCAGGAGCGCCTTGATAGCCGAACTGGTCTGGCGGCGGGCGCGCAACTCGAGGACCTGGCCGAGCAGGACCAGCGTTACGATGATGGCTGCGGATTCGAAATAAACTTCTGGCCGCCCGCCATGACCGAGAAAAGAAGGGGGGAAAATGCCCGGCATCAGAGTCGCGATGACACTGAAGAGATACGCTGTGCCTGTGCCCATG
>DASYKK010000145.1:0-6059 GCA_035995565.1 Candidatus Angelobacter sp. | reverse complement strand
CGCTTATTCTGCTGCTCAATATCGGAGAGGCCGGTGGACTTTGCGGAAGCCTGTTCGATGTAAAACCACAATATCCGGCGAAGTTGATCCAGTTCGGCTTTGAAATCGTTGAGAACCTGGATGGCATTGCCATCTTCCAGGAACCCGGCCAACTTGCTACTACCTGAAGGTTGGGCAACCTCACCGTGCATCTCCGCCTGGATAGAATGGATCTCGGTGGTAACGTTGTGTATCCGGCGGAGGAGATCATTTTTTACCTGCGGTTGGCGCTGCCATGAATCGATAGCGGGAAGGCGATGGATATTGCCGGTAGGTTTCATTGTTGTTTTTTCCAGTGAGCGCGAAGTCAGGTGTACACCATAATGGCTGTCGGCTGTTAAGGTAAGCGAAAGAAACTGAGAGTCACCAAGGTTGACAATAGAAGCAGAGCAACGAATCAAAGCCAGGGTTAAATTCGGCGGGTAAGGACAAGCGTGATGTCGTCGGGCTGCTCGGTTGAGCCAATCCAATCCTGGACTGCGGAAATAACGTGTTCGGTAATTCTTTCCAGCGGCTGATGACGATGCGCGGCCACGGCTTCGATCAGGCGGTCTTCACCAAATTCCCCGAACTCATTTTCAGGCTCAGTAATGCCATCACTAAAGGCGATGAAAATATCGTCCGGATAAAGTTCGATGGTCTCTTCTTCATAGTCGCAATCAGGAAACAGACCAACAACGGTCCCGCCCGTTCCCAGTCGCCGCACGGTGCCGTCGCCCCCAAGAACGATGGGAGGTAGATGCCCGGCGTTGGAGTAGGTCAGGCGATGTTTCTCGTCGTCATAAAAGCCGAGGAAGAGCGTGGCGTATTTCTCCGGTTGTGTGCTTTGAAATAAATGCCGGTTTAAGAGCCAGAGCATCTGTGCGGGTGACGGCGGAGCAACACGGGCTTCAACCGCAGCGACTCTGCCGGTTGTTCCATACGCAGCGGAACTGTTGATAGAGATCAGTTGCTCCTGCTCATAAGCCCGGACAGCGGAATGGATGGTAGCCATTAGCAGCGCCGCTGATATGCCCTTTCCGCTGACGTCGCCCACCGCTACCATCACTTGCTCCGGGCCGTAGGACAAGAAGTCATAGTAATCACCGCTGACGATCCGCGCTGGCCGGCAAATGCCATGCAGTTCAAGCGTACTGGTCCCGACATTTGCCCGCGGAAAGAGCTGCGCCTGCACTTCGTGGGCGATTTCCAACTCGCTTTGCAAGCGCTCTTTTTCCTTCTGCTCCGCAATCAGCTTCTCCAGGTTATCGGTCATGGAGTTGAATGAAACCTGAAGCGCGGCCAGTTGGTCTTTTTCGCGCACCTCAATGCGATGAGTGAAGTCTCCACGGTTGATGTGCTGCGTAGCTTTGTAGAGGTTTGCTACAGAGTAAGTGATCTTGCGCGTGAGGCTGATTCCGATCAGCAATGCGATCAGCACCACGACGGCGAACGCAATCGCCAGGCCAATAAGGGCAATACCAATTGCAGTGCTCCCGATCCCCATTGACGCAGTGAGATAGGAATACACGGTAGAAAGCCGCGTGGTCACTAACAGGATCCTTGTTTGCAACGAGCCATTGACCCAATCCGTGACTTGAATAGGTCCACCAAAATCAAGTTCGCGATCGAAGGCCATTACAGGGTCGGAAACATTGCCGGCGCTGATGCGGCCAGAAATTGCCGCGCCCGCTCCGCTTTGCCCGTTGGAGAGAGCGTTCTCCAGAGATCTTTCGTCGCCATTGAGTTGTGGATCCAATGAATAGAGCGTGAGCGATCCAACCTTGCTCGCAATCCTGCCCAGGAATTTTTGATCGAGCAGAACACTCGATATCACCATTGCGGAGCCATGGGAATCCTGGTGAGAGTTCGCGGCCCGCAGGTAAATGTGTCCCTTTTCGCTGACCAACCCGGCAAATCCGTCTCTCACCCAGCCTGGGAGAGAAGACTTGGGCAGTACGGCGATCGATCGCCCCGGAAATGCCTTGTCGGCCGTCGCGATCTTTTCCGGGGTGCTGCTGTGCCGCGTGATTTCTTCCTCGGCTCCCGCATTGGCCGCGCTCAGTCGGTTCGCTTCCGCCTTGATTTCAGAAACGGCGCTGAATACCGCCAGATCACCCAGCACCAGATACCCAGACAGAAGCGCAATAGATACCGCAAGTGTTACCGGCACGCCGCCGATGAAAAGGTACGTCACAATCAGCCGATTGCGTACGCTCCACATCACATTGTCGCGAAGCCAGCGGAGCGCAAGAACCAGAAGGAGGATGGAAACAGCCCAGCCCAGGAAAACTATCCACCCGCCCAGTGCAGCTGTTGCGCGCGGAGCGGCTGGTTTGAGCAGCCCTTGCAGCAAAAGCAAAACCGCTTCTGTTGCTGCCAGATAGACGATCACGAACGCCAGGCGCGTGCGCGGTATCATGCCCGCCACCGCAAGTTTGTGCGTGATGTTAGACCAGACTGCCAAGCTTCACCGATTATATCGGTTGGGCAGACTCGACTGGCGAAAACAGGCTGAGCCGGGATTGGGGCTCTAAAGGCGTTCCAGCAGCTCGTCGTGGAAGTGGTGGCTATGCGCCAGGCTCAGGCCGCTGGCAGCAGTCTTGAGGCGCTGATAGGAGCTAAGAGCATCAATGCCGAAGACGTGGCGCAGCGAAGGCAGGCTTGGGGAGGGAAGCAGAAGACTAAAGGGAGACGGCAGAACCAGCCACAATTTCAGCTTGGCCAGTGCCAGAACGGAGTAAAGTCTGAACTCGGTGGCTGCCTGTACCAACTCCTGCGCCAATTCGTGCCGCTGGCGTAGTGTCTCCGCATCATTTCCCGCTTCCAGCGCTTCCATGTTGCCCCATTCGATCAGCACCAGGGCATTATGCGACATGCGCAGCAGGTATTCACGCAACAGATGGATTCGCCGACGCTGCCACTCGGCAAACTCCCGCGGTGACATGCGCATGCGGAAATTAGTTTCCTGTGCCGGATCCAGCAGTGATTCAAGTTCATCATGCTCCGCCGGCCGCAGAAAAGGCGTTACGTCTTCAATAGTGCGTTTGGGATATTTGCCGCGAAACTGGATGGCGGCATAAATAGCAAACAACAGCAGTACACCGACCAGGAATATGGTGATGATATCGAACATCATCGTCCTAGAATGCCTTTCACTGTCTTAGTATGGCGCCTGAGTTCAGCAATCATCTGTTCAGGCGTAAGCGCCGAATCCACATTTCTTGGCACATATGATGGCTCGCCTTTTAGAAACGTGACCAGCCATATAACCACACCGATAATGTACGTCAAAGGAGTAGCTATTCGAACCATCGCATTGAGGTTTGTTCCGAATTCCGAACGGAGCAGGAATGCAACCAGCGACCCTGCAGCTGCGATACCGAATCCAAAGACAATGCCAAAGGCATGCTGTTGCCACCGCATGTGAAAGAACCATACCAGCAGGATAAACACGCAAAATATGCCAAATTGTAGGAATCCGACCGCAATTTCCAGGGAAATGAGTGTTACTGCAAGAGGGCTGTGATTCGGAGGGCGAAAGAATGCTGCCCGTAAAAGAGCCAGTAAGACGATCAGAACCACGGCGCTTGGAAAAGACAGTTTGAACCAGCGAAAGGCATAAAAATTCCTGAACACGGAACGTAAAGCTTCGCGTAGCACCAGGAAGACAACCGCGATGTAGATGGCTTCGCTTATCCAGTAAACATAGAACAATATTTGATAATGATTCCTGACTGCCAAACCCAGAACGGCGCTGAAGACTGAAAACAACAGATAGAGGCCAAAGAAACGGAATTCCCTGAAGTATCGATGCCATAGCAGAAGCAGAATAAGCAACACCTGTAGCGCTGTGCCTGCCACGGCTAGAATGAGTTCAATATTGCTCATGGAAAAATGAGTGACCAGCTTAAACCAGTCACCCATTTATCGGTAGACTATTTCGCAGCCGTAGGAGGGATCATTGGCGGCAGGGGGCCGTTGGCCCTACACATGCCGGGACTGATACCGGCGATTAACATTGCCAGCAAAACCAAACGAATCAAACTTTTCCGCATACTTCCTCCTTGAGAGTTAAGCAGCCGCCTAGACGACTGCGATTTTATTTTGGGCCCGTGGAAACCAGCGTAGGTGAAAGGGCAAAACGCCCAGGGGAGGGATCCAGGTACTGCGGGGAATTCTATCGCCAACAGGGGCAATTCGCGCACCTTGGTTCGAGAGAATTTAGAAATTAAAAAACTTCAAACTGAAGTTACGAAAACTCAATGCCGTCCTCATGTTCAGCGGCCGAGGACTCGGCAGCCTTAGGTGTGAAATCGGATGACAAGTGCGCACCCGCCAACAACATCAGTCCTGAAATAAATGCCCAGAACATGAGCGCTACCGAGACAGAAAATGCCTGTCCATAAACCTCCTGGAAGCCCAGCCAGGGCAGTGCCTTGATGTACAAAACTTTTCCTACTTCCCACAGCACTCCCATCGCGACCGCCGCCGGCAGCACGCTTCGGGCTTTGATCTTGCCATTAGGCAGAAGCCAGTAGATCAAGAAGAAAATGGCAATGCTGGCCAGAGTGGCGCAAATCTTGAGCGCCACAAACGTGGCGGCCCGAAATATGATGTTTTCATTGCCCCGCATCATAAAAGTTAATGCCAGTTCATTCCCCGCTGCCATGGCCACAGAGGTCAAGGCAAGAATGCCGCAGGCAAAGGCCAAACCTAGCGAAATAATCTGATTCCCGAGGTAGGAGCGGTTTTTTGCGAAGCCCCAGATGCGGTTGAAGGCCACTTCCAGGGGAACAAAAACTCCCGTAGAAGTAATCAGCAAAATCACCAGGGAAGCCATCTTGACCCGCTGGCGCGTCTTCACCAGGTACGTGAGATTGCGAATCACAAAGTCCTGCCCGGTGGGAAGATGATCTTTCAATAAATCCACCACCACATTGAACATCGTTGGGGAGTGGAAGACATTCCGAATCAACCACATGAGCAAAACCATGAAAGGAAAAAATGAAAGGATGGCGTTCGCCGCCACAGAGAAAGCAAAGGTATGCGCCTCAGTCCTGGCCAGGTATTGCACAGTAGGCCACCCACGGTGCACCAGCATGTGTTTCCATGGTCGCAACAAAAGCCTGGAGGCCTGCGATTCGGGGGCAGGAACCGGCGTTGGTTCGACGGCTTTTGAAACTGAACCTGTTGTCATGGAGATCCTGCAAAAATCGTAACAGAAAATGCCTTCCTCCCACTTTTTATAAGAGCGGTTTCAGATAAAACGAAAGGCTCGTAAAGGCGGTTCCCTTTGGTGTGGCGGCGCTATGCAAACAAAGTGCTTTACAAGAGCCAGAGTTCCTGAATATTATGCCTTGCTCCCGGCATTCACGGCCGGGGCACACTCTGGTTGATGTTTTTGTACAGCAGTCTGAACTCGCCGAACGATCCGGTTGCTGGAGTCGCCTTCGGGCCTTCCGGCACGGCAGCCATCGGTTGCGGAAAGAGCTATCTGGCCGGCAAAGCAACAACCTTTTCTCCACCTTGGTAGTTTAAGGCGGAGATTTCAATTTGAAGCTGAGGCGAAAGGAGTTGCATTTGTGAAAGAGAAGGGAACTGTGAAGTGGTTCAACGGAGCCAAAGGCTATGGCTTCATACAGCGCTCGACCGGAGAGGACGTCTTCGTCCACTTTTCCGCTATCCAGGAAAATGGCTACAGGACTCTCAACGAGGGCGAAACCGTGGAATATGAGCTTATGAAAGGGCCCAAGGGCTTTCTGGCCGCGAATGTACTACGCGGCAGCGCGGCGAACTAGCAAAGGCAACCGAACGATTCGAGGGTCTCCCCTTGTTGGGCAAGGGGATTTTCTTTGCAGCTTGATGGGCGTGTCGCTAGTCGCGACGTGCAAAAAAGAGGCTGGACGATTCAACATCGTCCAACCTCAAATCCAAGCAAGGCCTTGCCTGATAGTCCTGGCCGCGCGGCCAGGAAACCTGCCGGAAACGAAGCTTTCAGTTAGCGGGACTGAGTTGCTTCTACTTCCGAAGATTCATGG
>DASYKK010000144.1:0-3927 GCA_035995565.1 Candidatus Angelobacter sp. | reverse complement strand
GGACTAGAGAGCGCGAACGTTCTCTGCCTGCCAACCCTTCTTTCCTTTGGTCACAGTGAATTCAACCGCCTGGCCGTCTTGCAGGCTGCGGTATCCGTCAGACTGGATAGCGGAGAAATGAACGAAAACATCTTCTCCGTTCTGGCGTGAGATAAAACCAAATCCCTTTGCGGCGTTGAACCACTTAACTGTTCCTTGTTCCATTTTGCTTTTTTCCTAATTTATTGATTTTTTTGACGCTGGAAAGATTTATCGAGTTTCGGCAGGTAGCAGAGGCTCTTGCAGAACATTCAACAATTCTAACTCTAACGCGATTCTAAGGTATCACACGGTGTACAAATTTGCACTACCTTAGTTATAGCCGCCACAACCAGCCTTTTTCCGCTGATTATAAAGGAGTAAGGCCCACATTCGCGGACTTACCTCGTTACCACCGCAAGAATTCATTAGCTACCTAGAAACTGGAGCGTGCAATTCAAGCCAAAGGAATCCTTATTCTGAGACAATTCCACCCAGTCCGATCATTGGGCCCAATGTGCCTCGCAGCCTAACGTCAGGCAAGACACGCGCGGCAAGCTGGTTAGGCTCATACTAGCTGCCAATCCTGCGATGGGCCGAGGTCGCATTCGATTTTCCGATCATCCGATCACGCGCGATCCCCGGCGAGCACCCGATCTATCGGTAGTATCCCTGCCGCGCTTCTACCTCAACTTTGCCCACTGCTTTCTTCGCCTCCGGCGCCAGCTTCACTTTGATCACACAGTACTTCCCTTTCGGCTTCTGCCCGGACGGATGATAGCCCAGGCTGTAGCGCATCCGCAGATCGTCAATCAGTAATGTGAGTTTCTCTGGCAATTCCTTTTTCTTGAACTCTATGACCTGGCCGCCCGTGGCGGTGGCATATTTGTAAACTTCTCCCGGCGGATGGAGCATCCGTTCTGCTGGTTTGGATCTAAGTCCGGATTCCTCGCTCACGGAGAGGTCGCTTTGTTTTACCAGCGAGCAGACTACGGTATTGGTCCGCAAGAGATGCTGCATTGCATCGACCTGGGAATGTGGCATCGCCCCATTCAGGCTTCTCCGGTAGCGCAAGGGGACGGAATTTTCAGAAGGTATATTCGGCACATCGTCCGTGAGCCAGATAATCACTCGCCGGCTGGAAGGATTCTTGCCCTTAGTCAATTGCTCCGCCGCCTGAAAGATTCCTTCATTGAAGAAAGCAGCTTCTTCACTCTCCATGCCGCTGGCCTTTTCGATTGCCGCTACAGCCAGAGCCCGATCGGTCGTCGCTGGCTGTAACACCTGCGTTGACGCGGCATAAACCATCACAGCAACTTCATCTTCCGGCTTGAGGTGCTGCAATGCTTCCAGGGCTCCCTCTGCCAGCGACTTTAAAACCGGCCGGACGCTGTCTGTCAGGTCAAACAGTAAAACAACCGACAGTGGCAGCGTATCCTGGCTGAACGAGCTCACCTGCTGCCGGACATTGTCTTCATAAAGCTCAAAATCCTCCTTCTTCAATTCACGTGCCGCATGCCGGGTTTTCTTGTTAAGCACCTGGGCGTCCACTAGCACCACGCGAACGTCCACCCGATATACCGGAGTCTGTGACTCAGCGGTTTGTCCGTGAGGAGCGAGCGAGAAAATCGGCGTCAGAATCAGCAGGAGGAGTGCGGAGATGCGCATGATTTCTCCAAGATAGGCTGCCGAGGAGGATCCGTCCAGCATTTGTGCCGCATCTGTGATGCCGCCAGGTTAGCGAGCTTTCCCCGATAATAGATTCCAGGAGTCACCACATGGCGAAGCATTATGATCCATGGGCCATCATAGTCATTGCCCTTACTCTGATCCTGTTCATAGCCGCTTTGTTTCTCAAAGGATTCAGCCATGACATGCTGCTTGAGACGGGCGTTTTCCTGATCTCACTCAAGCTGATCATGATGAGCTATAAAAACAGCGTTCTGGCTCGGAGCACCGAAGACCGCCTGGAACAGATTCATTCATTGTTGCGCGATTTGAAGAACCGGCCCGTCACTCAAGTACTACCCTGAGCTTTGCGTTCTTCCGGCGGCGCGAGATGGCGAAAGGCGCGCCACAGCAGTGCGTCATAAATAATCTTTAGTCCGCCGCCCAGTAAGAGCGGCGCGGCAAATGCCACTTGCTGCATAAAAACACCCGCCACCGCTGAGGCGGCAGCCCATGCGCCGTTCCGTACGAGGTTGGTAACGCCTGCGGCGAATGTCCTTTCTTCGGGCTTTACCACCGCCGCAACATAGGATTGCCGCGTAGGAACGTCCATTTCCACCAGCGATTCCCGCAGCAGAAACAGCAGGACTGCCCATCGCGGCGACTGCATGAATGCAGCAGCGATCAGAAATATGCTGGACGGAAGATGAGTAAAGACCATGGTCTTGATCAAGCCGATGCGTCGCGCCAGCCACGCCGCACCCAGATGCGAGAGCGCATTCAAAATGTGTACGGTAAAGAAAAGCACAGCGAGTTGGCTTTCAGCGATGCCAAAGCGCCGGAAGAACCAGTATGAGACCAGCGCATCGGTCAAAAAGCCGCCGCCAAAAGCGTCAATAGCAAACAAGGCGGAGAGCCGCTTGATAGTTGATTTTGTTTCCGGCGAGATGGCAGTCCGGTGCTCCAGCGGCAAGCCGGCTTTACGAATTTCCACTTCAGGCGACAAGAGCAGATAGAGCAGCGCAGTGAGCAGGGTGATAGCTGCATATCCGATAAACAGAAGCCGGTAAGAGTGGGAGAGGTCCACGGCCCACCATTTTTGCGCCACTATGGGAATGCCAGCAGCCAGGGCACCCACCGCGCCGCTGGCGTCCAGCACAACGCTGTACCAGGCCAGGGCCCATGTGCGTTTTTCGTCGGGCACCAATCCTGGTATCGTCGCCTGCTCCAGAGCGAACGCAGGACTTCTGTCCGTGCCCATGCCGTTGAGCATTCCCAAAAATGCAATCATGACCATCGCGGGAACGCTGAAGTGAAAGATCAACGGAAGCGATCCCACAGCAGTCAGCAGCGAGAGCAAGAAGAGCGTTCGGCGGCGTCCCAGACGATCAGCCTTGAAGGTAATGAATACCGTGCCTGCAGCCGCTCCGGCCAGGCCGGCGGCAATCACCAGGCCAATAGCGGTGGAAGAAAAACCTTCACGATAAAGAAAGACGCCGAGCACAACGCCCAGCAGCCCGATGCCAAATGACCGCATCCACGCAGCGATGTAGATGATGGCAAGGTTACGAACCGATTTGCGCTCAATGGTGGCCACTTAATAGATTACACTCGGGGTGCTTCTGAGCCTTTCAAGATTTTCAGCGTCCGGATCTTTACGCCGCGTTATACCGCGTTTCGCTCAAGTCTAATTCCTGCAAAAGCTGACGCAAAACTTCATCGTTGATACGGCCACTATTTCGCAGACTTACTGCCGTTTCTCGCTCTACCCGCAAAAGCTCAAGAGAAACCGCCAGGAATTTCGCGTAGGCTTCCGGACCAGAACCATCCTGCTCTTCTCCTTCACGGGACAGTGACGACAATCGCCGACGATAGTGTTCCTTCAGGTCGTCATACAAGGCCATAGAGTCCGGTGCAGATTCTTCGCTGGTCTTGTTCAGTTGGTTCAGTGCTGCTTCAGCCATAATGCGCCGTGCTTCGGTTTCCTCACAGTTTGCGCCAGAACCGCCAGCCAGACCCAAGGCTCGTATCAGCGCCGGCAGGGTCAGGCCTTGCAGGACAAGCGTCACCAGGATGACGCTGAACGTCAAAAAGATGATCAGGTTTCGCTGTGGAAAGGGGCGTCCATCGGCCAGATGTTCTGGCAGCGAAAGCGCCGCCGCCAGTGCAATCACGCCGCGCATGCCGGTCCAACCTAGAACGAAAATCTGCCGTGCGGGAGGACGCGGCTCATTCTGATGC
>DASYKK010000143.1:0-4483 GCA_035995565.1 Candidatus Angelobacter sp. | reverse complement strand
TTTGGACTTGAGCCACCACTCCGCCACGAGCCGATCAGTGGGCAGCCCACCTTGCAGCGGCGACGACGAATGCCCGTAATGGTTGACGCTGTACCGCCGCGCAATCGCGCCCAGGCGCGACAAATTGAGATGGGCGTTCTTGATCTCCAGCGGATCGAAAGTCCATTCCAAAAGTTCAAAGCCTTGCTGGATCGCGTCGTCACGTTGCGCGAGTTTCAGTTTGCGTCCCAGGCCGTGGTTGCGAAATGAGTCGCGCACAGCCAGCATGTGCGAGTGCAGGTAGGCATGACCGGACCGGCTGCCGGGAATGGAAAAAGTAAAGCCCACCAGATCGTCGCCATGAAAAGCTCCGATGGTCTGGCCGCCGATTTTCTGGCTGACCACGAACATGCGCAGCGGAATAAGGTCGAGGTCGCTGAAGTTCCAGACCTCTTTCTGCAGCGCGACGCAGGCATTGAGTTCATCGATACCGATGCATTTACGAATAGTGATCTGCTCGGTTGGGACAGTGACGCTCAAGGCTTGGAAACCTCCAGGGATTTTGCCTGCTGCCAAAGCGATTCCATTTCTTCCAGCGTGGCTTGCTCCAGCGTGCGTCCCTGCTCCCTTAACTTCTCTTCGAGCCAGCCAAAGCGACGCCGAAATTTTCTGTTGGTCTTGCGCAGAGCCGACTCCGGATCAACGGAAAGATATCGGGCAATGTTGACCAGGACAAAAAAAAGATCGCCGACCTCGCCTTCTACCTGCTCGCGGAGTTCCGCTGGAATTTCTGGTTTCTGGGAAGAATTCGTATCGGTGGTCGGCAAGCCGTTCAGATGTTCCTGCAATTCCCGCGTCTCTTCTGAGAGTTTTTCGAACAGGCCTTGCACTTCGGGCCAGTCGAAGCCAACGTGTGCGGCCTTGGAACTGATCTTGTGGGCTTCCTGAAGAGCCGGCATCTTGGTAGAAACGCCTTCCAGCAGCAGGGCGGGCCGGTTCAGCAAAGTTTCGCCGTTATTCGGCAAACTTTTGCGCCTTTCTTCCTCTTTCAACGCTTCCCAATTCTTAAGAACCTGGGCGGAATCATCGGCTTTTGCGTCGCCAAACACATGGGGGTGGCGATGGATGAGCTTGTTGCTGAGAGCGTCCAGGACGTCATCAATGGTGAAAGATCCCTGCTCTTCGGCCATCTCAGCGTAGAAAAGCACCTGCAGCAGGAGGTCACCAAGTTCGCCGGTAAGTTCCTTCCAGTCCCTCTTATCAATAGCTTCCAGAACTTCGTAAGTCTCTTCTAGGGTATATCGCTTAATGGTGTCAAAGGTTTGCTCACGATCCCAGGGACATCCACCGGGCGCCCGCAGCCTGGCCATAATTGCCTTAGCACTTTCAAATTTTGCGCCGGTTGACATAAAAGTAATGTATCATTGCGGCGATTTCCCCCAAAAATACACTTTCTTCCGGAATCGAGCACTATGCGTGTCCTATTGAAAAGCAGCGGGAAAAATGTGCTGAGAAGCGCATTGGACGCTCGCAGACTTCTGCCCCTCGCCTTCGTCTTGATGCTGGCCTTCCTGGTTGCCATGGCCTGGGACAGTTTTTCCCGGACGCGTGAGCTGCTGAGTTCGCAAGTCTACGTGGAACACACCCACCAGGTGCTGTATGAAATGGATGCCATTCAGGATGGACTGGGCGACGCGCGCGAAGCATGGCTCCACTATATTTTGACGCCGGAACAACAGGATTTGGACACTTTTGCCGAGTCTTCCAAACAAGTCTGGAAGCGAGTGGCGCGCGTGGAGGAACTGACCAAGGACGATCCGGCCCAGCAGGCAAGAATCAAGCAACTGCAGGTCTGGATTACGGAAGAGTTGAAACAGCTGAGCGATAACCTGCGCACCAACAAAACGCTGCTGATCTATCACAGTCCGGCCACCGATTTTAAGCAGGACCGCGTGCGCAACGCAGTGCAAAAGTTCAAAGACGAGCAAGAAATCCTGTTGCGTGAGCGCAATCTGGCGGCCCAGGCGCGCGCCCAGGAAGTTGAGCGCAGCGTCTCATTTCGCGTAGGCGGCTTCAGCATGCTCATGGCGGTACTCTTCCTATTGGTCATCCGGGAATCCAAGAAACTGCGCATCGCCGAGCAATCTGCATTGCACTCGCAAACGAAACTGGAAGGCTCGCTACAGCAGCTCCAGGTTGAAACCGAGAGCGGCAAGCTGCTGAATGAGTTGCAGGCCAATTTGCAGATTTGCGTGAACGCGCCGGAGGCATACGAAGTTTTGGGCGGCTATGCGCAGAAATTCATTCCGCACAGCGCCGGCGCAGTGTTTGCCATTGACAGCTCGCGGAATCTGATGGGAGTAATGTCGAGCTGGGGCGACTCTCTCAGCCCGACGCAACATATCCTATCACCCGAAGATTGCTGCGCGATGCGCGGCGGGCGCCTGCACCTTCAGGTGGAAACTTCACGCGGACTTACGTGCCGTCATTTTAGCGGGAGCATTCCCGACGCCTACGTCTGCCTGCCTTTGGCCGCGCTGGGTGAAACGCTGGGAATCTTGCACATCAGCACCGAGACCTCCGGCGAGCTATCTGCTTCGCGGCTGGCGATGATCCAGCAGGCCGGAGAATATGCCGCATTGCGGCTGGCCAACCTTCGCCTGCGCGAGAAGCTGCACGACCAGTCGATCCGTGACCCGCTCACTGGTCTTTACAACCGCCGTTTTCTGGAAGCCACCCTGGAACAGGAGCTCCATCGCTCGGGACGTCATCACACCGGCCTGGGCGTAATCATGGCTGACATCGACAAATTTAAGGTATTCAATGACAGCTTTGGCCACACCGCCGGCGATATCGTATTGAAGGAAGTCGCCGCGCTGCTGCGTCGTTCAGTGCGTACGGAAGACATTGTGTGCCGCTATGGTGGAGAAGAATTCCTGGTGGTGCTGCCGGACACTTCTCTGGAAAGCGTGAGCGAACGCGCGGAACAGGTGCGCGATTCCATCGCCAAACTGGACCTGCAGCATGCAGGACACTCTCTGGGCAAGGTGACGGCGTCCTTCGGTATTTCTTTCTCTCACGACGGAGTGCTCACACCAGAGATTTTGCTGCGCTATGCCGACGAGGCCCTCTACGAATCCAAACGGCGTGGCTGCAACTGCGTGAGCCTGAGCGACTCTGTCAGCAATCTGCTCGCAGCAGAGAAGCAGCAGAAGGAAGTACCTCCTCCACCGCTTAGTTTTAAGATCGCACAGCCATAAGCGGCGGGGTCGGCAGCGGTAATCATGTTGGCCTTGCGCAACCGATTTCGCAACACGTCTTGCCTTGAAGAGCGTCAAGTCCTTCTTTGGCGATGATTGGCGTCATGACCAAGGCTGCAACTGGATCGGCCCACCACCACCCGACGGTCGCATTCAGAATCAAGCCAACCAATAAGATGGCTGAGAGGTACACACAGAAGTCGGCCTGCTTAGCGTCCGCAACCATCGCCCCACTCCCGAGTTGTTTCCCGATCTGTTTTTTGGCACGGGAAAGCAGGGGCATCGCGACCAGAGCAGCGCAAGCCACCACAATCCCCGCAATGCTGTGGTCTGGAGCTTGTTTTTGCAGAAGGCCAGAAATCGAAGCGTAAGCGATGTATACCGAGAGTCCCAAAAAACAGCTGCCCACAATTTTGAGCGCAACCCGCTCGTTCTTTTCCCGCCCTTCTTCATCGCCGATAACCGATAGCCGCCACAGCAAGGCTACAGCTGAAGTGACTTCGATAAAACTGTCAACTCCAAAGCCAACGAGAGAAATACTGCCAGCAATCATTCCGGTTGCTAAGGCGCCTAGTCCTTCAAGGCTATTCCATCCGATGGTGACATATTCCAGGCGCTTGCCTCGCTGGGCGATGATGGCGAAATCTGTGTGACTCTGCGGCACGGCTGATTTTACATCAGCGCTGGCCCGTGCTGCTCAATTCGCAGTGTGCAGAACTGCTCAATCCCAGCTCTTGTAGTAAACTTAAGGTTTAGGCTCGTATTCTGCATCTCATTAAGAGAGGCTTGTGCCAGTTCCCCCGATCTTGGCCGCCGATTCTTTGAATGAATCCAAAAAATGCGAATCACAAATCGCTGGGGTATGTAACGTTTGCTTTGCATTCCCATCTTCCCTACGTCGTGAATCACGGCACGTGGCCGCACGGCATGGAGTGGCTGCACGAAGCCGCAGCTGAGACATATCTTCCCCTGCTGCGTGTCTTTGGCGAATTGGAGCACCAAGGGCTGGCGCTGCGGGCGAATGTAAATCTCTCTCCCATTCTCCTGGAGCAGCTTTCGCATCCGGTATTCAAAGACGAGTTCCCCAAATATCTGTTGCGTAAAATCCAGGCCGCGCACAAAGATGCCGACGACTTTACGGTCCAGAACGAGCCGCACATGGTAAATGTCTCGCGGTTCTGGCTGCATTTTTATGAGCAGGCGCTGCGCCAGTTTGACGAGCTGGGCTCCAACATCATCCGCGG
>DASYKK010000142.1:0-7157 GCA_035995565.1 Candidatus Angelobacter sp. | reverse complement strand
GACAAAGAAGAGCCGCAACGCCAGGCCCGCCATGGTCACCAGCAGGAAGAAGAGCCAGTTGCGCCGCACCAGTTCAATGAGTTTGGTCATGAAGAGAATGCCTAGTGTAAAGGCGCGTTCTCTCCCATACAACTGCAGAAGACCTCAAGCCAATGCCCGATTGACCTGCCGTGCCCTGCCGCTTACGATGGTGAGTACCACAACTCAGCAATGGCAAAATCCATTTTTTATGATCCTGACCGGAAGCGATGGGGACGCTTGCGCATCGTGCTGAGTGTGCTTGGCGCGATTGTCGGCAGCCTGGTGCTGTTTTTCATCATCACGGTTTTCATACAGTCGGACCCGCTGCCGCGCGTGCTGATGCCGGAACAAAAACGCAACCTGCGCGCCCTGAAGGAGCGCGAACATCGCAAGCGGCCCAATACGAAAAGCACTCATCGCAAAACCAAGTCTCCTCCTTCTCAAGTTGTGCTGAATACTGATGAAGGTATCCGCGCGGCTTATTACGTCACGTGGGATGCAGCCAGCTTCGTCTCGCTTAAGGAGTACTATCCCCAGGTTGACATCCTCTTTCCGGAATGGCTTCACGTGCTCACGCCGGACGGCCATTTGACGGGCTTTGACAGCGTCAATCATCCGTTTCAGGTGGTCGAAAACGGAATCGTCCATTCCACTGACGATCGCGTGATGCCTTTTCTGCGGGCGGAAAAAGCTGAGGTCGAAGTCTTTCCGCTGATCAACAATTATGAGACTGTAAGCAAACAGTGGCTGCCTTCCATCGGAGATTTTCTGATGGATCCGGCGGCGCGGCAGACTTTTCGTACGCAGCTTCTGCTCTACCTGAGTAGTGACCGCTTTAAGGGCGCGGCCATCGACTTTGAGGAGATTCCGCTGAAAGCGCAGCCGGGATTTCTGGCGTTGATCCAGGAACTGGGGCATGACCTGCATGCGCGCGGCCTCCGGCTTTACGTAAATGTCCCGGTGGCAGATAAAGACTACGATTACCCGCGGCTGGCCGCCGCCGCCGATGGCATGGTGATCATGAACTATGACCAGCATCAGGTGACCAGCGCTCCCGGCCCCGTGGCTTCGCAGGATTGGTTTGCTGCCAACCTGAAGCAGGCGGTCAAGGACATTCCCAAAACCAAGATCATCTGCGCCATCGGCAGTTATGGGTACGACTGGAAGCTTTCCGGCAAGAACAAACGCATTGTTAATGTCGATACAAATAACGTTCAGGAATCATGGTTGCATGCGCGTGAATCCAGCGCGGAGATTGAACTCGATCCCGACTCGCTCAATCCTCATTTCGCCTACATGGACGATGATGGCAAGGAACACCAGGTCTGGTTTTTGGATGCGGTAACGGCGCTGAACCAGATGCGGGCGTCGCGCGATCTGGGCATCCGGACCTTTGCGTTGTGGCGGCTGGGATCTGAAGATCGATCGTTGTGGAAGATCTGGGATAATCCCACGGAAGCAGGAGCGGAGCAAAAAATCTCAGTGGTCCCTTCTGGTGAAGACGTTGATCGTGAAGGCGACGGCGAAATCCTTTATATCCAGCATCGGCCCACCCCCGGCCAGCGCGAGGTCTCGCTTGATGCGGACAAAAAGTTCGTCGCATCGGAAAAGATGACGGTCCTGCCGGAACCTTACGAGGTCAAGGTATACGGCTGGAAGGAAAAAGAAGTGGCCCTCACCTTTGATGATGGTCCTGACCCGGAATACACGCCACAGATCCTCGACATTCTGAAGCGGGAAAACGCGGAAGGTACGTTTTTTCTGATTGGCGTGCAAACACAAAAGTTCCCTGCGCTGGCCAGGCGCGTGTATGACGAAGGCCACGCCATCGGCAACCATACCTTCACCCACCCGGACATCAGCGATGTTTCGCAGTGGTATATGAAGCACGTGGAGCTGCAGCTCACGGAAAAACTGTTTGCCAGCAAGATCGGCGTGAAGCCGCTCTATTTCCGCCCGCCCTACTCCATTGACCAGGATCCTGACGTCGCCGACCAGGTACGTCCACTGGAGTTGGTGCAGAGCGAAGGCTATATAACGGTTGGTTCCAAGATTGATCCGAACGACTGGAAAAAAGGACAAAGCGCTTCGGAAATTGTCACCGAGGTCATGGACCAGGTGCAGCGCGCGGACACCAAAGGGTGCCAGACACGTGGTCCCCTTAACTGCGGCAACATTATTTTGCTGCATGACGGCGGTGGCGACCGTACTGCCACCGTCCAGGCTCTGCCCGGCATTATTGAAGGACTGAGGGCGCGTGGCTTCAAGATTGTGAGCGTCGAAGAGCTGCTGGGCAAGACCCGCTCTGACGTGATGCCACGCCTTTCTCCCAACGAAGTTCTGGGCGCGCGGCTTGATGGCTATGTCTTCCTGTTGGGCCAGTGGCTCGCCCAATTCATCGTTTTTGTCTTCTTCATTGGTGACGTTCTGATGAGCGCCCGCCTTCTTGGCATCGGCGCGCTCGCAACATTCGATCGTCTGCGGACACCTTCGCCTGTCGGCGGCCCTGACTACAAACCGAAAGTTACGGTCATCATCCCCGCATTCAATGAGGAAAAGGTGATCGAGAATACTGTGCGCTCGGCGCTGGCGTCAGACTACCCGAACCTGCGGACGATCGTGGTGGATGACGGCTCAAAAGACGCAACCTCCGCCGTGGTACGGGAAAAATTCGCCAAAGAGATCGCTGATGGCCGAGTGCTTTTGTTGACCAAGGCCAATGCCGGAAAAGCAGAAGCGCTCAATTACGCCTTGAAATTTACGACGGATGAGATCTACGTCGGCATTGACGCCGATACCGTGATCGCTCCCAACGCGATTTCTATCCTCGTCCCCCATTTTGCCGACGAGAAGGTGGCCGCGGTTGCCGGTAATGCCAAGGTGGGAAACCGTGTGAACCTGTGGACACGCTGGCAGGCGCTTGAATACATTACCAGTCAGAATTTCGAACGCCGTGCGCTCAACGTTTTTGGCGCCGTGAGCGTGGTTCCCGGGGCCATTGGCGCGTGGCGCGTGACCGCCGTTCGCCAGGCCGGTGGCTACCACACTGACACGGTGGCCGAGGACGCGGACCTGACCATGTCACTGCTGGAAAATGGCTGGCGCGTAGTGAATGAAGATCGCGCACTCGCATTTACGGAGGCGCCCACGAATGCGCGCGGCCTGATGCGCCAGCGTTTCCGCTGGTCGTTCGGCATTCTTCAAGCCGTATGGAAACATGGCGCAGCCATTCGCCGCCGCAGCCGCCTGGGCTGGATCGCCCTGCCCAACATCATTATTTTCCAGATCATGCTGCCGCTGGTCTCACCCTTTATCGACATCATGTTCTTGTTTGGCATAATGGAATACGCGGCTGCGCGATACTTCCATCCGGAAAGCACGGACGCCAGCAGCTTTGAGCGTCTGGCGTTTTATTTTGCGATCTTCCTGGCCGTGGATTTCATTGCTTCCGCGCTGGCATTCCTGTTGGAGCGTCGCGTTGAAGGCACCGGCGAAGACGCGCAGCTCCTGCTTCACCTCTGGCTGCAACGGTTTTCTTACCGCCAGCTTTTCTCCGCGGTGCTGGCCAAGACCGTCAAGCGCGCTATCGATGGCAAACCATTTGCCTGGGACAAACTGGAGCGCACCGCTGTGGTTACCAAGAGCCGCCGCATACCGGGCAGCGCTTAGCCTATTGTCCCGCAGCCTGGGGCTTGATGATTTCGTCCAGAATGTTCGGCTGGCCTTCCTCGCGCACCAGGTGCGGAAAGCGCTCGCCTTCGTGATAATTCACTTCGTAGATGTTGTAGTATTCCCCGTTTTCCGCCAGTAAAGCCAGCGGGTGCTGATTATGGACTGAGCCGCGTAGCGCTGCGCGGACCACGTCTTTCGACCACTTGCGGCCATTCACGGCGACAAGTTTCATTCCCGGCCCAAGGCCGGCAGCATACGCCGGCGATCCGGGAATCACGTCGCGAACTTCACCCTGCCTGGTGGCGATGAAGCCCAGGGAAAAACTCAGGTCAATGGTTTCGCCGCTCTTTTCGCGCGCATCTATCGTGGAATTCTTTTGCGAGGTGTAGATCAGCTTCCATCCGCCATTGGTGATTCCACCCACGGGAGCGTGCGGAGACTTTGAGTCCAGGCGTTCCCGCAGCAGTTTGGCCCAATCGCTCGGCACAACCTGGTTAAGCGTTGCAACAACATCTTCAAATTTATAAGGCACCACGGCAGGTGGTCCGCTCTGGCCCCCATAAAAGAGATGACAAAAATCGTTCAAAGACTTCTGGCCATTGCTCTTCTGCCGCAAAAGAGAGTCCACCTCAAGCCAGATCAGATAGCCTTCAGGGTAATAGTCGGCGGTGCGGCGCCAGTTGGTCCACTCAGCGGGCGCAGCAAACAGAGTTTGCACGCTCGTTGCTGTGTCTTGCAGCGGACGCCAGCTTCTTCCCGCGCGATGGTCGAGCATAGCTGCTGTATAGGCCAGGTTCTCGCGAAACTGGTCAGGCGAACGCAGGCCGGTCCGTGCCGCGAGAATGTTCCCCAGATAGTCCGTCAGCCCTTCGTAAACCCACAGCAGATCGCCGTGCATTGGCTCCTGATAGTTCGGGGTAACCAGTCCCGCAGGTCGTCTGTACTTGCCGTTCCAAGAGTGAACAAATTCGTGAGGCAGGAGATCAGCCTCCAGATCATGCACGCCGGTATCGCTGAAGACATCTTCCGCCGTTCCGTTATCGCTGGATTCGTGGTGCTCCAGGCCATGGTGCGCCGTCTGGTCCCCGACCGTCAGAAGAAATGTGTACTTGGTGTAATGGCGAGCGCCAAAAAGTCTGTCTGTTTCCGTGACCAGTTGCTTCAGGCTGGCGATGTCCTTATCGGTAATCTGGATTGCCTCATCGCTCTCGCCCACCATGTCAACCACGTGGGTCAGCGGCTCGCCGGCAGGAGTGATCTGTACCTGCCGATAAATTGAGCCGGCGATCAGCGGCGAATCCACCAGCCCGTGTAAGTGAGACGGTCTGGAACTCTATTGAGTTTCCGTTCTGCCGCGTGGACGTGAGCGCGGTGCCAAATTTCCAGCCCTCCGGCAGCCGTATGGAGGCCGCTACCTGGACCGAATCGGTGGCGACTCCCCTGGGGTACAACACTACCTGGTTCCACAAGAGATCCAGTACCTTGCTGGAAGCGAGCGAGCTTTTGCCGTTGTATGTAAGCGTGTCATACGAAGCATCAAGTTCCGTCACGCCTGCCGGAATCTGCAGGTGGAAGGCATACATATCTTCCAGGTCGCGCTGCCATTCCAGTTCCCTGCCGCCGGCTTTGAAATGAAGCCCGGTAAAATTCTGAATCGGCCCGGTGGGCCGGTGATTCCCGGGAATCCACTTGGGATAGACAATCGTGACGGGCCCGGCAACCACGGGAATCGTGATTGTGGCATGCAGGATATTGCGCGGCGCGTCTGTGGCATCAACGCTGAGCCGTTCTACAATGTTGGCTTGAGCGGACGCCACGAGGCTCCATAGAAAGAAAAGAAAGAAAGCGGCTATGAGCTTGCGATGAATGGCCATGATTGCTCCTGTGGTATTTAGAAAACGGCTGGAGTGCGGGAACAGAAAACCCGTTATGTTACCTTTTGCTGGCGCAGTTGGCGAGGCCTATTCCGTAATGCTTTGCTTCTTTATTATTGACCAGATTGCGTGCTGCTTCATGCATCAGACCGGGCCTTCCCGACAGGAGAATCAGTTTTGCCGACTCACATTGAAGTGCCAACTCGTATCCAGGCAGTGGGTAACATGCCCAAGATCATTGACGAATTCTTTGGCCGCGTGAATTCCAAAGACGAGCGAATCAGCATAGCTCACATGCGGAGTCCCAAGGGATGGCAAGAGCCCGGACAAGCGCCTGAGTTTGAAGAGTACACGATTGTGATTCGGGGTAAACTGCGCGTGCAGCATACGGGCGGAGCTTTCGATGTTTCGGCCGGCCAGGCCGTATTGGCCCATCCTGGTGAATGGATCCAATATTCCACTCCCGATGAGGCCACGGAATATATTGCGATATGCCTGCCGGCATTTTCTCCGCAGACCGTCCATCGCGACGACGCGCCTTGAAATCAAGTCTGAATAACTAGACCCGAATCAAAAAAGGCGGCCCCCCTGGGGACCGCCTTTGCTTCGCTCTGGGCGTGGTTCCACCCTGGAGTGCTAGATCAGTTATTTAGGGTTGCTCATATTGTCTTTGGACTTGTCTGACTTGTCAGGCGTGGTTGCAGAGGCGATCTTCAGATGGTTCTTTACTTTCAGGCCGCCTGAATTTTCTTTGGCAATGCGCTCAGCCGAATCCTTCGCGTCTTTGCTGGGGACCGTGCCGGTCAACTCAACCGCCTTGCCGTCCTTTACATTGACGTTCACGCTGGCGCTTGCCAGACTTGGATCTTTCTGGATGGCCGACTGAATGGTGCTCTGGACGTCGCCACTGGCGGCGGCAGGAGCAGCATCACTCTGCGGCATTTTGTTCTGGTCAGGAGTCTGGGTATCGGGCTTCTTCTGGTCCGTGTTGGGCAGTTGTTCCGGCGCGTTCGCTGGATTCTTACCCTGGTCAGGAGCGGTAGTAGAAGGCTGTTGGTCTGGGACAGGCTGCGAGGTCGAACTTGGCGCAGTGCTTGGTGCTGTGCTCGGCGAGGCCGGCGTGCTTTGTGCGACTGCGAAACCGCTGCCCAGTACCACGATCAATGCAAGCTTATTGAAATTTCTCACTAGTATCCTCCGTTTTCCGTTTTCTAGATTCGGGCCCCTCGGCAACAGATACGCGTATACCAAGGATGAGCGACGAAGCTCGCGTAATCGGGGCCATTCTGGTTGCTACAGTTGAATTAGATGCCTCTCTCTAGCGCGAGTTGGCCCATCAGAGCTGGATTCGAGAGCTGCTGAAAACCTTAGAATTTAAGGCTATTAGGGAACCGCGCGTGGCTTTTCGACATGGGACGAAGTGAACTGCTGCTCACCTGGTATGGCGCCGCGGCGTTTCTCGGCTTGGCTCCTTGTGATCGTTCGGCTCCACTCAAGATGACAGGATGGGAGTAGAGTCGTGCCCTGACACGTCTCTTTGTTGCTACCGAGTCTCCCAATTACTAAAGACGAACCCTATTTCGGCGCCAT
>DASYKK010000141.1:0-8272 GCA_035995565.1 Candidatus Angelobacter sp. | reverse complement strand
AGGTCAACGCTGTTGCGCGGAATTTCGTCGCGGATCACGTTGAACTCAAGCGGTTTCTCAGTGGCCTCGCGCAGAATCGAAATGTGGACGTTGGTGCCTTTTGGTCCCTTCAGCAGATCGGCCACGTCGCTCACGCTCATGTTGTCGGTGGCTTTGGCGTCGACGGCAATGATCACGTCGCCCGGACGCAACCCGGCTTTGTACGCCGGCGTTCCCGCGAATGGGGCCACGACAATAATCTTGTTGTTGCGCGGGGCAATCTGCATGCCCACGCCGTAATACTTGCCGCTCTGTTCTTCACGCAGCAGCGAATATGACTTGGGATCGAAGAAGTTTGAGTGCGGATCAAGCACGTGCAGCATGCCTGGGATGGCGCCGTTATAAATCGCCTTGTCGGGATTTACCGGCTCCGCGTAATTCTGCTCGACCAGGTTATAGACCTCGGAAAACTGGCGAAGACTGTCGCGGACGTCATTGTCCGAAGCCCCTGCCGCATACGAAGGATTACCCCTCTGGCTGAAGGCGGCAGACCCTAGAAAACCGCAGGTGACGATAATGAGAAGGACGAAAAAAAGTGAACGATTTGTTCCACGAGACATGAAAAATCCTCGGCCGCTAAGCTTGGGCTCCGATTGCGAAAACTAAAGCCAGTATAACATTCCTCCCATCAGGACTTTACATGCATTTCATCCCGCAATGGGCCTTCCGTAACCTGCTACTCTGGACGTACGGCAATCGGCGTACTTTCTTACTATTGTGAGATGCTTTTTCCTCTCTCGAAGCTGCGGAACTTTTTCCCCATTGGAAAAGTTAATCAAAAATGCCGCTCTTTTTTAAGAAAAGCTGCGGTATCATTAGAAAACCGTCCATGGACTTTGGCTTTTCAGGCGAGATTTTTTTCATTATGATTCTGGCGCTCATCTTGTTTGGGCCCAGAAAGTTACCGGAACTCGCCCGTACCTGGGGCAAATTCATGGCGGAATTCAAGAAGGCCAGCAATGAATTCCAGGGCCAGATTCATGATGAAATCCGCAAACTGGAACTTGAGGATGTGGACCCCCGCAAGCACCTGGAACCGGAAATCGCCAAAATTTCGAGCGATGAAGACCTCTCCATTCAGGGCGCACTCAACCGTCTGACTGAGCGCCTGAAGAACACAGTCCCGCAGGATCACGATGTCTGATTTAGTGGCAGAACCCGAACATAAGGAAATAGAGCAGGAGTTACGGCAGATAGGCTCCATGAGCTTGCTGCAGCATTTGGAAGAGCTGCGCAAATGCATCATCCGTTCCGCGGCAGCCGTGGCTATAGGGTTCGGCGTTTGCTGGTATTTTGCCCAGGACAAAATTTATCCTTTTGTCGAAAAGCCAATCCTGGTTGTATTTAAGAAATACAACATGGATCCCCATCTGACCTACCTCAGTCCTACAGATCCCTTCAATCTGTACCTGAAGGTGGGACTGATGGCTGGCATTTTTTTGGCTTCTCCCGTGATTTTGTATCAGGTTTGGAACTTTATCTCGCCCGGGCTTTACCGGCATGAGAAGCGTTTCGTTTTGCCCTTTCTTTTCCTCTCAGTGGGGCTTTTTTTGGCTGGGGGCTGGTTCGGCTACAAGATCATCTTTCCAGTTGCGCTGGACTTTCTCATCCATAGCTACGGCAGTGCTTTTCGGGCGAGCATCACCATTGACGCCTACACCAAGCTGTTCCTCACCATCATCCTGGGCCTCGCCATAATCTTTGAGATGCCCATCGTGCTCGGCTTTGCCGGGTTGATGGGAGTGGTGAATGCCAGGTTTCTCTTCAAGCATATTCGGGGAGCTGTGCTGATCTGCGTTACCCTCGCAGCCATACTTAGCCCGACCACCGACATTATGAACCTGACCATCTACGCTGCTCCAATGGTCCTTCTCTATATCGGGAGCATCGGACTTGTCTGGTTGGTCCACCCCAGGCAGCGCCGTAAACGCGCAGAAAAGCGCAAGAACCAGGACTTACAGTAGACTGATAGCGTTCCTCTGACGGGCCTACGGCCGGAGAGGCTTGTTCCTAAACTGTGCGGCAAGGAGCGCGGAACGTGAGCTTGTGTCTACGAATGAGTGCTGCGTTAGTCCTGGTTCTGTCCCTGACCGGGATGGGATGTTCCAGGGAGAAGGCCGCTTCCGCCTCCACTGCAGCATCCTCCCCGCAATCGGCAGGTCAACCCGTGTCTGGAACCCCGGCGAAAGCAATAGAACCTGTGGGACCTGCGCTGCATGTGGATGCTGCACGCGCTATGCAATACACCAAAGAAATCGTCGCTTTTGGGCCGCGTTGGGACAGCAGCAAGCCCGTCGAGCAGGTTCGTGCTTATATCAAGGGCAAGCTCAAGGGCGCTCAAGTGGAAGAAGATTCATTTGTCGCCCAAACCTCCGCCGGCAAAATGCCGATGACCAATATCATCGCCAAGTTTCCCGGTGCTAAGGACGGCATTATTGTTTTGGCGTCGCATTACGAAACCAACTACTGGCTGCGCGACACGTCATTTATCGGCGCCAATGACGGAGCCGCCACCAGCGCGCTCCTGCTGGCCATTGCTGACCAGCTTCGTGGCAAAAAGCTCGAGGGCTACAGCGTCTGGCTCGCCTTCCTTGACGGCGAAGAGTCATTCACCCGGCAGTGGCATACCAATGATGCCCTATGGGGCAGCCGGCACCTGGCCAAAAAGATGCAGGATGACGGCGCCAGCAAGAAAGTGAAAGCGTTTCTGTTGGCGGACATGATTGGCGACGGCGATCTTGATGTCTGTCGCGATGAAAACTCCACCCGATGGCTGGAGGATCTTGTGCTACAGGCGGCGACCCGTCTCGGGTATCAGTCCCACTTTTTTGCAACAGTAACCGCCGTCGAGGATGACCATATTCCATTCGCCCGCGCCGGCATGCCGGTTGCCGACATCATCGATATCGATTACGGCTACAACAACAGCTTTCACCACACGGTTCAAGACACAGTGGATAAGCTGAGTGTCGAAAGTCTGAAGATCAGTGGAGACGTGATTCTGGAGACCATCCGGCTGATCAACGGCATGGGTGATAACCCTCCGCCTGCGCCGCCGCAAAAGGTGCCGTCGTAAGCGCGCATACTCGCTAACCATTCCCATGCACATAGGGTTCTGGATCGTTTTCAATGCGGCAATTCTCCTCTTGCTGGTTCTTGACTTGACGGTCGTGAGCCGCAAGCGCCGCGTTGTCCCGTTCAAACAGGCTTTGATGATGAGCGCTTTCTGGATTGGCCTGGCCATGGCGTTTGCCGTGTTCGTCCATCAATGGCTGGGTGCTGCCAAGTCCCTGGAATTCGTGACGGGCTATCTGCTGGAGGAAGCGCTCAGTGTCGACAATCTGTTTGTTTTCATTTTGTTGTTCGCGTATTTTAAAGTTCCGCCTGAAGAAGAAAAGACCGTTTTGTTCTGGGGAATTATCGGCGCATTGATCATGCGCGGCATTTTTATCGCAGCCGGCGTGGCGCTGGTCCAGCGCTTCCACTGGATCCTCTACGCTTTTGGCGTCTTTCTGATCTGGACCGGCTTCCAACTTATGCGCGAAGGAGATGAGCAGCAGGATCCTTCCCGTAACATCGTCTTGAAATTTTGCCGGCGCTTCCTGCCGCTTACAGACTCCTATGAGGGTAAGAACTTCTTTGTGCGTCGCGAAGGGCGACTCCTGGCGACACCCCTGTTCGTTGTTCTTCTCGTGGTGGAGACCACGGATATCCTTTTCGCCACGGACTCCATTCCGGCTATCCTGGCCATTACCCGCGATCCGTTTATCGTTTACACATCAAACGTCTTCGCGATCCTGGGCCTTCGTTCTTTGTATTTTGCGCTGGCAGGAATGATGAAGCTGTTTCACTACCTGAATTATGGATTGTCGGTGGTGCTGATGTTTATTGGCGCAAAGATGCTGCTGCCGGAGAAATACCATGTTCCGACTTGGGCAGCTCTGGTGGTAGTGGCGGGCGTGCTCAGTTTGTCGGTACTGGCTTCAGTGCTGTTTCCAAAAAAAGAAGAGCTCAATTCGGAAGAGCGCCAGGCTTGAGCGACAACAGCAGAGCAAATTGCTGTTCCGGGGAGAGCCCGGTTGAGTTTCTGCGGCGGGCAGTCCCCATGCGCTCTTTCGGCAGCATTCCGGCCCGGTCCATATCCTCATTGGACAGATCCAACTCGCGCAGTCCCCAGAAGCGAGTACGGATGGCCTTGCGGTGCTGGTTTATATAGCCGACCTCATGCTCTGTAATCATAGCGAGCGCCTTTTCATAGGCGTCCTGGGGTGAATCGGCAAAGATAACGCGCGTCTTCTTGTGGACCAGGTTCTGGGAGTCGCCTTCCAGAGTAACTTCTTCGGTCAATTCGGCTATGTACCAGCGGTCATCCGTCTGGGGGGAATAGGGCATGTTCATCCTTTTCAACAGTTTACGCAGAGCATTCTGGAACAAACACTTGCCCGGCAGAGAATTTTATGTCCCTTGGGGAAACGGCTAATCCCAGGGATTCGAGCCTAACTCTATAAAGGGTGGGTGAACCGGGCAAAAAATAGATGTTTTGTGAAAAATATTTGTCGTTGATTTTTACTTCATTAGCTGATCGTCAGACGGTCGTTCTAGGACCCAACAAAGATTTTTTCCTAAAATCCCCGCCTAGCCACCAATAATTAGGGTTGGGCCCAAAAGTAACTTGAGTCTTATTATTCAATCGTGAGACGATATGTAATCATCAGCGCTACTCTCCAAATCTGGTGGGGGCCATGGGAATCCGTGGCCCCCTTGGCTTTAAGGAGAAGGAGTCCCTTTAAACGAAGCGGACGCCCTTTTCACCCACGATGGAATGCTTCTTGCATTTGGAGTCATCGTGTAGCGGATAGTCAGTGCGGTAATGCGCTCCGCGACTCTCCAACCGGGCCAGCGCTGAACGCGCGATCAACTGCGCGGCCGTATGGATGTTTCTGGCTTCGCAGTTCCGCCGCGACGTCTGCGGTGGCAAATTCTGGGCGGACACCTGAAGCTGCTGTATTGCTTCCGTGAGGCTCTGGCGCGATCGCACGATCCCAACCTTGTTCCACATGAGCTGCTGAATTTCCTGGATGAAGGGCTCGGCTTCACCTCGCGCACCGCCAGCTTTCAGCGGTTCCGCGTTTGCTGCCGCAGGGTGGCGGGACTCTTTTGCTTCTTTGATCATCGTGTCCGCAGCACGTGCGCCAAAAACCAGGCCTTCCAGCAGGGAATTGCTGGCTAATCTGTTCGCCCCATGAACGCCGGTACAGGCGGCTTCGCCGGCGGCATAAAGTCCGGGCAGGCTGCTGCGTCCGTCCAGATCGGTGCGGATACCGCCCATCAGATAGTGCGCCGCGGGACGCACCGGTATCTGGTCAATGGTGATATCGACGTTGTATTTGAGGCAGGTTTCATAAATTCGCGGAAAGCGCGCCTTGATATGGTCCGCTTTGCGGTGGGTCAGGTCTAGATAGACCACCGGCTCCTTCAGGCGACAGACCTCAAGTTCGTGAGCGATCGCACGGGCGACTACATCGCGGGGCGCGAGCTCGGCGGCCTCATGATACTTCGGCATAAAGCGATGCAGTTCAGAATTGCGCAGCACAGCGCCTTCACCTCGTAGAGCTTCTGAGAGCAGGAACCGGGGCGCATTTTTGACGTAAAGCGCCGTGGGATGGAACTGCACAAACTCCATGTCGCCGATCTCAGCGCCGGCTAGGTATGCCATGGCAATACCATCCGCCGTGGCGACAGCAGGATTGGTCGTGTTGCTGTAAATGTGGCCTGCACCGCCGGTGGCCAGCAGCACGGCGGTGCCGGCAACGTTGTGCGTCTCCCCGACGCCTGATATCAGGCTCACGCCCATCACTTGGCCTGAGTCCACACAGAGTCTGGCGGTGAATTCAAATTCTGAAAACGAAATATTTTTAAGCGTGGAAGCCTTGGCATAGAGCGCGCGCCCGATCTCGCGGCCGGTAGAGTCTCCATGAGCGTGCAGAATGCGGTCTCGGCTATGTGCCGCTTCGCGCGTAAACGTTAGCTTTGTGCCCTTGCGGTCAAACTCCGTACCCCAGTCGATTAATTCCTGGATACGCTCCGGGCCTTCTTCCACCAGGACGTGCGCTGCCTCCACATTTACAAGTCCATCGCCGGCGTTAATCGTGTCCTGCAGGTGCAGGCTGATTTCGTCTTCGTCGCTGAGGGCGACGGCGATTCCTCCCTGCGCGTATTGCGTGGCAGACTCCGTGAGTTCCTGCTTGGCCAGCACCAGCACCTTGCCGGCTTCGGCCAGCGCGATGGCTGCGCGCAGCCCGGCTACGCCAGCGCCAACAACGATGAAATCGACCTGTCCCGGAGGCTTTTTCACGTGCGGAAATGGTAACAGAGGAAACAGAGGATCGTACGGTAGACGGTTGCGATGAGGATTGCCGTTCTGGTCCGATCACCAGGCATTGACTCGCCATCCAAACGGGTTTCCTGCTTGGATCATTTATCATCAACTTACATGCAGAAGATCCGCGTTAAGACGAAACCAAATGGCTATGTCGTGCAGATAGGTGCAGGTTTGCTGCGCCGCGCCGGACGCGAAGTGCGGCGCGTGCTGCCGTCTGCTGACAGCCGTGTTTTCGTAATTACGTCTCCCAATGTGCGTCGCCACTGGGGCGAGGCGCTGGAAAAATCATTGCGTGATGCGCACCTGCCGTATGAAGTCCTTGAGATGCATGACGGCGAACCGGCCAAGCGGCTGCACACGGTGGAGCAATTGGCGGAAAGCCTGGTTGACGCCAAGGCTGACCGCAAGTCACTGCTGGTCGCATTCGGAGGTGGTGTTGTAGGCGATAGCGCCGGTTTTCTTGCCGCGGTTTTCATGCGCGGCATTCCGGTAGTCCAGATCCCCACTACGGTGGTGGCGCAGGTGGATGCCAGCATCGGCGGCAAAACAGGAGTGAATCTCCGCGGCGGCAAAAATCTGGTTGGCTCCTTCCATCAACCCAGTACGGTTCTCGTCGATCCAGATCTTTTAGGAACACTCGACATACGCGAATTTCGCTCCGGCTTGTTCGAGTCGCTCAAGTGCGGCGTCATCCGCGATAGCAATCTCTTTGATTTCATGGAACGAAATCCAAAGCGAATTCTTGAGCGTGATTCGCGGATGATGCAACGCGTGATTGTCGATTCCATTCGCGTGAAAGCCGATGTTGTCTCGGCCGATGAAAAAGAGTCAGGCCTGCGCCGCATCCTCAATTTCGGCCATACCATCGGCCATGCGCTCGAAGCATCCACCGACTATTCGCAATTCCTGCATGGCGAAGCAGTGGCGTGGGGAATGATTGCTGCAGCGGCTATAGCGCGCGAATCGCGTACCTGCAACACGGAGACGGCGGATCGCATTACCGCAGCCACGCAACTTTATGGACCATTGCCTCGCATAGAATGCGATGTCCAGAATGTTGTGGATCGTCTGATCGCCGACAAAAAGACCGTAGCTGGCTCCGTCCACTTTGTGCTTCCGCAGAAGATCGGTAAAGTGAAAATTTCAGGTGACGTGCCGGTGAGCGTTGTCCGCAATGCAGTGGAGTTGATTAGAAACCATGCCTGAGCGGGCCAAGACTTCTACTGTCGATTCAGGCAAGCCGGCTGTCACGAATTCTGCCGGCGGGGTACGCGGAACCACGCCCGCGGGAACCTCCGACGAGCGTTCCGCTGCGGATGCCGTGCGGCAGATGTTTGACGAGATCGCACCGCGGTATGACTTTCTCAATCATGTTCTTTCCATGAACATTGACCGACTGTGGTGGCGACGCACGGCCCGTACCTTCAGCCACATTCTTTTGCGGAGCAATGCACGTGTGCTCGATCTCTGCGCGGGTACCGGCGATATGTCCGTCGCCATGCGTGCGGTAGCTTCACGGCAGAACAGCAGCGCCGCGATCCTGGCGCTCGATTTCTCCCATCAGATGCTGCAACACGGTCTGGTCAAGTTCAATGCAAAAAAAATTCAGCCGATCGAAGCCGACGCGCTGCACCTGCCTTTTCCGGACAACACTATAGACTTGGTAGTTTCTTCTTTCGGGTTTCGCAACCTGGCGAACTATGACGCCGGCCTGCGTGAGATTTTTCGTGTGCTCAAGCCGCAGGGGGAAGTCGGCATTCTTGATTTCAGCGAACCCGGCGGTTTGCTCGGCAAACTCTATGGTTTGTATTTCCGCAACGTACTGCCGCGGATCGGGACAATGATTTCCGG
>DASYKK010000140.1:0-7077 GCA_035995565.1 Candidatus Angelobacter sp. | reverse complement strand
TACTAAAGGCCGTCTCAAACTCATTTCCAAAGATATTCAACCGCGCCTTTGGGGATACATCGCGGCGATCTGCAAGAAGAATGCGATGACCGTGTTCGCCGTCGGCGGAATGGCCGACCATATTCACATTCTCTTTCGCCTCCCGCCGGCGTTGTCATTGGTGAGGGCGGTGACGCTTATCAAATCCAATTCGCCAAAATGGATGAGGGAGACGAAAAAGACTTTCGCCTGGCAGAAGGGCTACGGCGCGTTCAGCGTGAGCTCATCGAATGTGTCCACGGTGATTCGGTACATCGACCAGCAGGAAGCCCACCAAAAGAAGAAATCGTTTGAAGACGAGGTTGTTGCTTTGTTGAAGAAACACAACGTGGATTTTGATCCCAGGTATGTTTTTGATTAGGTGTCGTTTAGTTCGTCGCCGGCCGTCGGGGCTCCCCTTCATACCCACCTGCTTGTCGAAGTTTGGATTAGCAACAAGCCCCGGAGAGGCGGCACTGCCTCTCTTTGTAAGCTGCTTTCTTGTGCACGCCCCAGGAACCCTGATCCGAGCTTGCGAAGGGGAAGGCGCCTGAGCGTGAGTCGCAGGATCCCAATACCTTTGCAAAGCAACACGTAACAGGGCTGGCAGTAATCCGGCAACGGAGACTTCAATCACAGGATCACGTCCCACAAGCTGACTTCCCGTTACCAATCCGGACAACTTCCCCTAAGCCCGTTTCTGGATAACTTCCGGTTAGCCGACGATCCGGGAGTTAATGACGACAACGGCCCTCCTCGGTCCCGATCCGGGTGCTCCGGTTGTCGATGGACGGCGGACCCGCGGAAATGAACTCGTTGTATGGATCGATGACGAGAAGCGCCCTGATCTCTTTGCTGGCAGAGCGACGAATACGAGCATTCGAAGACACTCAGGCTGCTTTTGCCGACGGAGTGAATGTCGCCGCATTTTTCCTGACGAACTCTTGCACACTCAGTGGCTCTTGCCCCGTCAGTGTGCGCACGTCGTCCGACGTCCGGTCGAAGCGCCCGGCGCGATGCAGATCGGCTAATGCCGCCAGATGGTTCACCACGTGAACCGGCCAGCGCCGATTGAGCAGGTCGTCCCGCCACGGCTCGACGGGAATGTCCTGATAATTGATCGTGCGGCCCAGCGCCTTCGAATACTCCTGGGCAAAGAAATGCATGTTCTCGGACTGCAGACCCGTCAGGTGATAGATCTTGCCGATGTGCGGCTGCGGATTGGCGAGCAGCGCGGCAATCGCACGTGCAACGTCTTCCGCGGCCACCGGCGAAGTCTTGCCCTCCCCGAACGGTAGCTTGATCTGATCAAATTCCTTGACTGAATCCGGAGTCAAAGTCAGGAAGAAGCCTTCGAGAAACACTGTCGGCCGCACGTGCACAACCGGCAGACCGGACCAGTTCAGCGCCTGCTCGGCGAGCCAGTGCAGCTTGTGCTGTGGGCTCGGAGTAGTGTCTGTAATGCTCATCTGAGAGACCGTCATCTGCGACATATTAACGAACGCCTTCACGTCATGATGCTTCGCTACCGCCGCCGCATTGACCGTCGCAGCCAGATACGCATCCGAAACCGACATGCCGAAGTACATCGTTTCGCAACCCGCAATCGCCCTATGCATGGAATCGAGATCGAGCAGATCGCCAACCACGACTTCTGCACCCAGAGCGCGCAATGCTTGCGCGCGCGCGTCTTCAGTTCGCACCATCGCCCGCACCGCTTTGCCTTGATTCAACAGCAGCTCGGTGACCGTGCGTCCTACCGCGCCTACGCGGCCGGCCGCGCCAGTAACCAGGATCGGATTTGGCATGTTTTTTTCTCCGATGCGTTCAGTAAATCGAAAGACAGATTTGTTGAGTGGGGGTTTCGACTAAACCCGCGTACGCGCTGTCAACGACGATCACGTCTGAGTTCCGGTGGATTGTGGACATGTGTGCTCCTTACACGGCTACGGTTTGTCCGGGATGATCCGGTTCCATTTTCTTTCCTGCTCACATTGTTAGAACCACTCGAAACTGCGCCTTGCCGCTCATCATGCGGTCGTAAGCCTCGCCAGCTTTTTCGAGCGGATAAGTTTCGATCATGGGCCGCACGCCTTTTAGCAGGGAGAAGTTCAGTGTGTCCTCGGAAGCAGCGGGCGGTTCTGCCGCCCAACCCTGAATGGTTTTGCTGCCAAAGATGAGCTGCGATGGAGCCACTTCGATCGGCTCGGGCGCTGCTCCGATCACTATGAGTTTGCCGTTGGGGCCGAGGCCGTTAATCAATTCCGACATCGCTTTTGAGCTCGGCGCTGTTGCCACAACGACCTGCGCTCCGCCCAATTTTTGCAGCTCTTCGGCTGCATTCGTCGCCGCGCTGTCGATATAAACAGCTGCTCCAAGCTTGGCAGCAAGCGCGGCATTTTCGGGCCCGCGCCCGATGGCCGCGACTTTGTAGCCAAACTTATTCGCGAATTGAATACCCAGGTGTCCCAGGCCGCCGACACCCTGCACCGCGACGAGATCGCCTGGCAGTGCTCCGCTGTGCCGAACCGCACCAAAGGTCGTAACTCCGGCGCAGAGCAGTGGAGCTGCATCGACGTCACTCAGGGCGTCAGGAATCGCTGCCAGCGCCTCAACCGGCGCGACCATATATTGCTGATATCCGCCGTCGTAGCTTATACCGGAAATTTTCTGGTTTCGACAGTTGCGAAAATCTCCCCGCCTGCACTCGCGGCAGGTGCCGTCGTGGCCTCCATGCCAGCCGACGCCGACACGTTGCCCAACTTTCCACGCGGAAACGCCGGTGCCTAATTTGTCGATGACGCCAGCTACTTCGTGTCCGGGAATGCGGGGATACTGAATCCAGGGCATCCAGCCTTCTTTGGTAAGCACGTCACTGTGGCAGACGCCGCAAGCTTGCACCTTGATTAGTACCTGACCGGGGCCTGGTTCTGGAATAGGACGCTCGACAATCTCGAAGTCTCCATGTGGTTTCGAAATCTGTGCCACCTTCATCGTTGCTGCTTGCATTGGAATCCTCCTGCAAATTTTCGCCTTTGGTGAAATGCCACATGAAAAGTTGTAAACAGGAACGCCTCCCCCGAAGCTGTCCTGCTGTTTTTCGAAACGGTCATAGCTCACCAATATCCTGTTGTGCTGCCGACTTCAACGCGCCGTACCATATTGTTTTAAAGCTCGCGCGAATCTCTTCCGAGAAGAATTTTGGCTGCTGCCTGCTCCGCAACGGCGCAACGACAGCAGCATTTGCGGCATTTTCGCCTGTTGCACAATCCGTCCAGAGCTCTGGCAGCGTACAACCTTATCTAGGCGCGGGAACGGACGCGAATCCCGGCGGCGTAGCGCCCCTCGCCGATGCTGAAAGTGCGGCTGCGGCCCCCAGTCCAACGAAAGCCCTATGCGAGGCGATAGGCATTGCAGTCCTCATAGTCATGGTCATCTCCTGTTAGCACGACCACGTTGGCTCACCATCCACTGCGTGTAGCAGGGCTTCGGGTCAAGAGGACTCGACTGACAAACACCACCCACAACAGGAGGATGATCGGCGAAACAAACCGCGAATAAGCGCCGTCCGGTGCCCAGAATCCGCCGCTCAACCACGTAGTGCCACCCAGCACTCCGAGCACAACGGCTACGACTCCCACTGTGAAGAGCGCGTTCGAGATCAACCTTGCCCGCCAGAGGCCAAACACCCCGGACATGATCAGCATCGCGCGCGGAAATGAAGTCAACACACCAAGTGCCCACGCGAAGTCGTTCAGTCCGGATGTGAGGATGTTATTTCCAGAGCCGGAGATTGAGTACGCGAGCGAGGCGCCCACACTGATCTGCAGGAGGAGCATCGCTCCGAACGCACTGCTGGAGGCGGTCGCCGCCGCGCCCCAACCGTCTTGTCCCGCATCCGCCAGGGTGATCCTGAGTGCCGCCGCGAACCACATGAGATTGAGGACAGCCAAGCCGTAAAACACGGCCGCGATCAGAATCCGCATGCGACCGCCGTCGTAGAAGGCTGCCATTGCGTCGGCCGATGCACCGACCTGCGGCTGATGGCCGTAGACGATGTACGCGACTATGAAGCAGAAGGCGGATTGGATGCCGGCTGTCCGCCACAAGCGTTCCCAGAACGCGGGGGTTGTGTAGACGCTGTCGGAGGAGGTCGTGCCTGTGGATGCGCTCATAAGGATCTCCTTTCGAACTGAATCGGATGCGACGCGAGGCATTACAGCAGAATAGAATATACGCTGTTTTCGTCCAAATGAGTGCCGCGATGTTGGCTCCGCGCTCGGGGTCCCCGGCAAGCCCGGTCTTGGCTTGCTGGGGTGAGCACCTCCGTTGTGAGATTGGTTTTCCGATCACGGCGATCACGCGCGATGTCGGCGATCACGGCGATCAACCAAGCTTTCTTTGCTACGATATTCTGGACCCCATGCTCCGCTACATTTCAATTCGCCTGCTCTACATGGTTCCCGTCATCTGGCTTGTCGTGTCCGTCGTTTTCCTTTTGATTCATCTCGTGCCCGGCGATCCTATCCAGCAGATGCTGGGTGAAGGAGCTGCCAGCGCCGATGTGCAAGCCGCCCGCCACGCCTATGGGCTCGATGTCCCGCTGCCTAAGCAATATGCCAATTACTGGGAAGGTGTGCTGCGCGGAGACCTCGGCCGCTCTCTCCGCTTCGATCAACCGGTCGCCCGCGTTATCCTCCAGCGTTATCCCAGGACCCTTCTTCTGACCGTTGCATCGATGATCGTCGCTTTGCTCATCTCCATTCCCGCAGGCGTGCGTTCCGCCCGCCGCCGCAATCGCTGGGACGACCGCGTGTTGAGCGTCGTGAGCCTGTGGGGATTGTCGTTTCCTAACTTCGCTCTCGGACCTATCCTGATTTTATTTTTTGCCATCCGTCTGGGACTGCTGCCGGTCTCCGGTTACGGAACCGTCGCTCACCTGGTCTTGCCCGCGATCACCATGGGCGGCGCGCTGGCGGCAATTCTCACCCGCATGGTCCGCACCGCGATGCTTGAAGAACTCGGCCAGGATTATATCCGCACCGCTCGCGCTAAGGGGTTGTCGGAAAATGTAGTGGTGTATAAGCACGCGTTGCGCAATGCCATGGTGCCCGTGCTCACCGTTGTGGGATTGCAGTTCGGTGCGCTGCTGGCCGGTGCCATCGTCACAGAGACGATCTTTTCCTGGCCCGGCATCGGTCGGCTCACTGTCAGCGCCATCAGCAGCCGCGATTACTACCTCGTCCAGGGCTGCATCCTGATGATCGGCCTGACCTACGTGGCTGTGAATTTCATGACGGACTTTTTCTACTCTCTGGCCAATCCGCGGATACGGCAGTGAATCCAACCCGGAGGCACAGAGGCACGGAGGAAGCTTCGGAATGTCAAAGGGACTTTTTTTGTTCCGAAGTTGAAACGTCGAGCAGCGTTTAAATTCGGCGCGTGACATACGATCCAAGCCCGGTTTTTCTCCGTGTCTCCGTGCCTCCGTGGTGAAAATTAAATCTCCAGAATCTCCACGCTCACCTTCCCACCTAAAATCTCCAGCCTGCCGACGCTGATCGGCAGCTTAAAGCGCCTTGGCCCGGCGCTGCCCGGATTAAAATACAGCACTCCGTCCTTTATTTCATGCTTCGGCTTATGTGAATGCCCGCTGATCACCGCGGCAAAACCGGCTGCTTTGGGATTCAGATCAAGCGCCTTCGCGTCATGAATAACGTAGAAGAACAATTCAGCCAGCTCGACTACCTCTGTTTCCGCGAAACGGCGCGCCCACGCCTGTGTGTCGATATTCCCGCGTATCGCCGTGACCGGTGCAATCTTTTCCAGTTCAGGAATAATTTCGGGAGCGCCGATATCGCCCGCATGAATAATGTGCTCCGATCCGCGCAGCAGTTCCACCGCTTCAGGCCTAAGCAGTCCATGGGTGTCAGAAATTATTCCAATCTTCATCAGCGTTCATCTGCGTGAATCAGCGGCAAAAAGGTTTTCGGCAATTGCCAGTTCCTGGCTGCTATTTGCCTCCTACAGCCCTGCCTCAATCCGTGATCTCGGATCCATATAGTCCCTTAACGCGTCCCCGATAAAATTAAACGAAAGCACGGCCAGCATCACCGCCAGGGCAGGGAAGAGCACGAGATGCGGCGCGTCAAACAGATGTGCGCGGCCATCATTCAACATCGATCCCCAACTCGCCGTCGGTGGCGGGACACCCAATCCCAGAAAACTCATCGTCGCTTCCGCCAGTACGGCTCCGGCCATTCCGATAGCGGCCTGCACAATCACGGGCTGAATGATGTTGGGCAGAATGTGCCGAGTGACGATTCGCCAGTCGCTCGCGCCCAGCGCTCGTGCTGCCTCGACGAATTCTTTTTCTTTTACCGCCAGCACCTGCGCGCGTACCAGCCGCGCGTAGCCTACCCATCCGCCGATGCAGAGCGCCAGAATCAGATTGAAGATTCCCGGTCCCAGAAAAGCCACGAACGCAATTGCCAGCAAAATGCCGGGAAAAGAGAGGAATGCATTCATCACGATCACGTTGAAAAACTTGTCCGCCAGCCCGCCATAATAGCCGGCAATCGAGCCCAAAATGAGCCCTAGCAACAGCGACCCCGCAACAACGCTGCTGCCCACCAGCATGGAGATGCGAGCGCCGTAGATCACGCGCGAGAAAATGTCGCGGCCTAGTTCGTCAGTGCCGAACCAATGCGCGCTGCTGGGCGGCTGAAGCCGCGAAGGCAGGTCAATGTTGCTGGGATTTTGCGGCGCAATCCAGGGAGCGAACAACGCAAAGACCACGAACACCGCCACCAGCACCATGCCTGCCGAGGCCAGCACGTTGCGTCGTCCCAATGTTGCCGCGGTGTTCCAGGTGGAGGAGAGAGCCATGCCCAATCCATCCTAACCCAATATCGTTCCTGCTTCACGGCTGCGGGCGATGCATTCCCGCCAGATCGAACTTGCCCAGGTACATCGGCGACGAAGTGGCCGGCTGTGCCGCCACGTGGTCAATCGGATAAGGTGCTTCGGTTCCTGTAGGAAATCCCCAGATGTTTCCCG
>DASYKK010000139.1:0-3775 GCA_035995565.1 Candidatus Angelobacter sp. | reverse complement strand
TCCTTGAACGGCGGTACAGCGGTCACTGGCACTTCCTGAACTCTGTATTGACGAGGTGGCCGTTCCCCGGTCATTTTACTATTCAGGTAACCGGAAAATACCCTAATCTCTAAGGTATTTTACCGCGCGTGGAACCCCTTGTGAACTAAATAGTTACTATTTCCTCAGCCACCGGAGAAACACCTTATCCCTCTAGGAGTTACGCCTTAGACAGCATTCCGTCCCGGACGGCTTTTTTTTATACCACCACCGCCTGCCGCTTTCCGGACTGCTCGCTTTGTTCCAACTGAATCGCCTGATTGAAATAATCCATTGAGAGTTGCAGCCCGGCTTCCAGATCAATCTTTGGTTCCCAGCCCAACAGCCTCTGCGCTTTACTGATGTCCGGACGCCGTTGTTTCGGATCGTCCTGTGGCAACGGCTCATAAACAATTGGACTGCTCGAACCAGTGACCTTCAGGACAAGGTGCGCACATTCCAGAATCGTGAACTCCACCGGGTTTCCGATGTTGACCGGTTCGTGCTCCTCTGTTTTCGACAAACGCAGAATGCCGTCCACTTCATCGCTCACATAGCAAAAGCTGCGTGTCTGTTTGCCGTCGCCATAGACCGTGAGCGGCTCTGATCGCAGAGCCTGCTTCATGAAGTTCGAAATCACACGGCCGTCATTCAATTGCAGGCGCGGCCCGTACGTATTAAAGATGCGCAGAATGCGCGTGTCCACCTTGTGGTAGCGGTAGTAGGCCATGGTCGCGGCTTCGGCAAAGCGCTTGGACTCGTCATACACTGAGCGCGGGCCAATCGAGTTCACGTTTCCCCAGTAGGTTTCTTTCTGCGGATGCTCCAGCGGATCGCCGTAGCACTCTGAAGTCGAAGCCACCATATACTTCGCGCCGTATTTCTTTGCCAGGTCCAGAGAATGAAATGATCCCAGTGAGCCTACTTTCAGAGTCTCGATACCATGTTGCATGTAGTCCACCGGACTGGCCGGCGACGCAAAATGAAAAACGTAATCCACACGGCCAACGTCGTAAGGCTCATTCACGTCCCGTTCCACAAACTCAAAGCGCGACTCATTTTTCAAATGGGCGATATTGCGCAGGCTGCCGGTCAGCAGATTGTCCACGCACACCACGTCGTTCCCATCAGCCAGCAGCGCATCACAAAGATGCGACCCCACAAATCCCGCTCCGCCTGTCACCAATACCCGCATAGAAGCTCTTCCTCTCAAACTCATTATCGGCCCATAGCCCTGGGCCCCTAACCAAACGTCATCCCGAGCTCCGTCTTATGAGGACGCGCTTTCATCAGCGTCCGAATAGGAGCGAGAGACCTTGCGTTTGCACGAACACTGCACAATGCCATTCTACCGCTCTCCTGCTCGCATGCTGCTCATCGCATCATTGCCGCCGCAATGGCCGATGCTTCGTTCCACGTCGGTACCTTCCTCATAATCATTCCAGGTTTCCACCAGCAGGTATGGCGCAGCGTTCTGTGATCCATAATATTTGCGGAACACCCGCAGCACGTCTTCAAATGTCTTGCCGCACCGATACGCAATGTGCCGGTTCCGGCTCCATGATGCTTTCGTATCGTCAAAGCCCGGCCATACCGCGCCCACCGCCAGCTTGTCCGGATGGTGCTCCTGCATATTGCGATAAAAATAATTCAGGTAATCTTCGCCGTAGTTGCTGCCGTCCCGCGCCCAGCCGTCTTTGCCCGGCTGCACCCAGGCGTAGTATCCATCGAACGCGTTAGGATATTTTTCGCTCATGTCCTTATAAATGAGCAGCGGAGGATCCGGCCATGACTTCGCGACCTGCCGGATACGGTTCCAGTCAGTGTTTGAGTCTTTAGGGAATATGAAGATTACCGGCCTGCCGTTGTAGCGCAGGTAGGCGCTGCGTGAGGGCCCAGCCTCCGGTCCGATATAGCGATCATAAAGGTATTGCAGGTCCACGATCACCGCGTCCGTGTCATACCCGGGATGGTCCACCGCTTCGTCATACTGCGCCGCCACTTTAAAGCTGGCATCGGCGCTCGCTGCCTGCTGTAGCAGGCCGTATGCCTGGTCTTCAAACTCTTTGCGCGGCCCGTACCAGTTCACCACAAATCCGCTGATGTTCAGCTCCTTGGCCTTTACGATCTGTTGCCGCAGCACATTGGGATCATGGCAGGAATAGCCGACATTAATATGCTCTTTCTGCCCAAACCACGGCTGGTATATGGCCAGCAGCCTGGGGCTGCCTTCCGGCGCCCGGCCCTGCGCCGCGAGCGACTCGCGTGGATTGATCTTGGCCGCACAGCCCGTGGCGCTGCCCAGCAACGCCAATGACAGCATCGCCAGCATTAGCAACGCGATAGCCCGAAAATCCGCCGTACGCCGAAGACGCGGTACCATGCTCGTCCCGGAGCCTTGCGTCCTGTAAATACTGTCCGGAGCCGGGCTACCCAGCCTGCATAGGCCCAGCCCGTTTCGACCCAGAAATGAGTTCCGCCTGGAGAGAATTGCCTTGGAAATAGAGATAAGAATGCCCTTCATGACCTGCCCAACTGCCATAAGACTATTTATTACTTTCAGTTGGATGAAGCAGCAGCAGTTTTGGATGGATTGCACCCAGGCCCTTTAACCCCCGACCGGGTGGAGCAAGCCCTTAGGCTTGCGTTGAAAGATCGCCACAATTCGGGGCTCTACCCCCGGAGCACCTTTCCCGCCTTTTCCTTTTCGCCCTTCCACAGCGCGGTGCTTACTCGCCGCTCCTGCATCAATCCGGGCGCGACGGATATATCACCATTGCGCACAAACCGCTCGTGGTTCTCCTCCAGATCCTCCGGAATATAGCGGTAGTTAACCATCACGCCGAAAGAATCGCGCAATCCGTAGGGCCGCAGATTGGCGAAGGGATCAATCGATTCCAGGCGCGCGCCATTGGAAAAATGAAATGCCGCTACCGGATCATGCTGCTTACCGCTGAGTTGCGTCAGATAGACCAGCGCCAGCCTGCGCAACGGCGCAGTTAGAGCTTTCGGATGGGCGGCAGGATCTTTCAGCAGCTCGAACAACGCGTCCACTGAATCAGCCACATTGGCTTCGCGCTTCAACTCGACCGCAAATTCCTGTAGCAGGCGTTGCAGGCGCTCCCGCGTAAAACCCGGTTCGGCGTTTTTCGAAACCTCCTCGCTGGCAGCGTTCGTCGAATCTTTTCCTCCAGCGGCGGAATTCAGCGCCCGTGAAAAGCGCGGCAACGGTGAGAGGGTGCTGTAGTCCCGGATTTTCGGCAGCTCGGCGCCTAGTTCGTCCACCACTTGCTTGATAAGAAAATTGCCAAAGGGAATGCCGCGCAGCCCTTCCAGGCAGTTGTTGATGGAATAGAAGATGGCCGTGTCGGCCTGCTTCAGTGGCAGCACTGGCGCATTCACGTCCAGAAGAGGTCCCAGGTCGCGCGCCAGTCCGCGCGTGAGCGCCACTTCCACAAAGATTACCGGCTCGCCAGAAAGCGCAGGCTGAAAGAAAGCAAAGCAGCGGCGGTCGGCCTCCAGCCGGCGGCGCAGGTCAGGCCAGCCGCTGATTTCATGCACCGATTCATACTGAATCAGCTTTTCCAGCGTCAAGGCGGACGTTTGCCAGTTAATGCGTTCCAGCCGCAGAAAGCCGCGGTTGAACCATGACCGGAACAAATGCTTGAGATCGGCATCCACCACCGCCAGCTCCGGGTGGCTGGAGACACAACGCAGCAGTTCCCGGCGGATGTTGACCAGGTTCTCAGTGCCCGAG
>DASYKK010000138.1:0-3843 GCA_035995565.1 Candidatus Angelobacter sp. | reverse complement strand
GAAGGGCTCGGTGACCCAAGCCATCTTCATCCTATCCAGCAGGCGTTTATCGACAACGACGCGCAGCAATGCGGCTTCTGCACGCCCGGCTTCGTTGTCGCAACCAAAGCGCTATTGGACCAGCATTCCGATCCCACGCCGGAGCAGATCAAGCACGGACTGGGCGGAAACTTCTGCCGTTGCGGAACCTATGCCGGAATGCGCGCCGCCGTGTTGCAGGCGGCCAAAACGAAGGGAGCCTGATCGATGGCCGACGACAATACCAAATATGGATGGCCCGCAGAAGAACAGCGGACGCTGATCGGCAAACGCATTTCCCGGGTTGACGGGCCGGACAAAGTTTCCGGACGCGCCAAGTACACCTATGATCTTCACCGGCCAGGCATGCTTTATGGGAAAGTGGTGCGCTCGCCGCACGCGCATGCCAAGGTTGTGAGCGTTGATACGTCCGCAGCGGAAAAAATGCCGGGCGTAAAAGGAGTATTCATCATCCAGGATAAAGGCAGTGAGATTCACTGGGCCGGCGATGACATTGTCGTAGTCGCCGCCATCGATGAACCGGCAGCAGCCGACGCCGCGCGCGCAATAAAAGTTGAGTATCAGCCGCTTCCCCATTTCGTGGACGACTTTATGCAACCGCAGAACGTTGCTGAGAGCACTGGCCCACTTACCCAGCGCGACATTGGACAGATGCTCAACGACGACGCGCCCGACGATCAGGTCATCGCCGCCATCCAAAAGCGCGGGTTGGCATTCAAGTCGTCTCCCGAACTAGAAAAACGGCTGAAAGACAACGAAGTCAGTGATGAGGTAATTAAAGCGATTCAGGCCGCTCCGGTGAAAGAGCCACAGCCCAACAATTCTCCTTATAAGAAGGAGGCGGTGCAGGTTAAGGGCGATCCCGACGCAGCCTTCAAAGAAGCCGAAGTTGTTTCCGAAGGCGTTTACGGCTGCCCGGTAATCACCCATTGCTGCCTGGAAAGCCATGGCTCCATTGCCGAGTGGACTGACAGCGACCATCTTTTCTCCCACATCTCCACGCAAAATGTTTCCGGGCTTGCCGGCCAATACGCTCAGGCGCTGAAGATTCCTGAAGCCAACGTCCACGTGCATCAAGACCACGTGGGTGGAGGCTTTGGCAGCAAGTTTGGCATCGATCGCTGGGGCGCTTACACGGCGCAGGTTTCAAAGAAAGCCGGCGGCAAGCCGGTACGCGTGATGCTGGAGCGCGATGCCGAGCTGGAGGTCGCAGGCTGCCGTCCGTCGGCTTTTGCGAAAGTGAAAGTGGGGGCCAAGAAAGATGGCATTCTAACAGCCTGGCAGTCCGATTCCTGGGGCACAGGCGGTCCGGGCGGAGGTGGCGCTCCCCCCATGCCTTATGTCGTAAACATTCCTAACCAGCGCAAACAGCATACTGCCGTAGCCACAAATATTGGTCCGGCGCGAGCGTGGCGTGCACCCAACCATCCACAAGGCTGCCTCATTACCATGTCTGCAATTGAGGATCTGGCCGCCAAGATCGGTATGGACCCTCTGCAACTGTTGCTCAAGAACATCGCGCTTACAGCGCCATCAGAAGATACATACCATCGCGCCGACACATACCGCGACGAGCTAAACATCGCCGCCGACCTCATAGGCTGGAAGCAAAACTGGCATCCGCGCGGACAAGGCTCAGATATCACGAAACGCGGCCTGGGCCTCGCGATCCATACGTGGGGCGGACGCGGTCACGAAAGCAACTGCGCTCTCACCATCTATCCCACCGGCTCGGTAGAACTCCAGATGGGCACGCAGGACCTGGGGGTCGGAACGCGCACCGCCATTCTGATTGTCGCCGGTGACACTCTGGGCCTGGCTCTGAATCAGATGGAACTGAAGATTGGCGACAATCAATATCCAAAGTCAGGCGGCTCCGGCGGAAGCACAACGATTGGCGGCGTAAGCTCGTCTACGCGGCGCGCAGCCATTGACGCACGCGACCAGCTCTTTGCCAAGGTCGCTTCGGCGCTCAACGCTAAGCCGGACGACCTAGAAGCCGTAGGCGGAAGCATCCGCGTAAAATCCGCGCCCTCGCGCAGCATGAGTTGGAAAGATGCCTGCGCGCGGCTGGGCACACAGCCCATTCAGGCTCTGGGCAAAAACCCTGGACCGGGTGACCTGATTTCCAGCGGCGTTGGCGGCGCGGTGATGGCCGATGTCTCGGTCGATACAGAAACCGGCGTCGTAAAAATGAACAAAATGGTTTGCGCGCAGGATTGCGGGCTCATCATCAGCATGAAGACAGCTGAAAGCCAGGTTTACGGCGCTATGATCATGGGCATCGCCACCACGCTTTACGAAGAAAAAATCATGGATAACAACCTTGGCCACATGCTCAACCCCAACATGGATTTTTACCGGCTCGCGGGCTATGGCGATGTCGGCGAACTCGTAGTGCATATGATGACCGGCAAAGGCTATGACGAACGCGGTCCTATTGGCCTGGGTGAACCGCCGACCGTTGGACCGATGGCGGCGATAGCCAATGCCGTGGCCAACGCAATTGGCATACGAGTGCCGTTCCTGCCCATCACTCCCGATCGCGTGGTAAACGCTCTCAATCCGAAAGGAGGCAGCAATGCGACCGTTTGATTACGCATCTCCTACTACGGCAGACCAGGTCCCCGCTCTCCTCGGCAAGAGCTGGGGCGAGGTGGAAATTCTGGCCGGCGGCAGTGATCTGCTCTCCCTGATGAAGGATGAGATCACCACACCGAAGCGGCTGGTGAATATCAAGACCGTACAGGGGCTGCATGCCATCAGCACTGATCACGGTACTCTTCGCCTGGGCGCGCTGGCTACCCTGGATAGAATCAGCGCTGCATCGCTGGCACAGCATAATTTTCCTATGCTGGCCGCCGCGGCCGGTGACGCTGCCAGCCCGCAGATACGCAATGTGGCCACCATCGGCGGGAACCTTTGCCAGCGGCCGCGCTGCTGGTATTTCCGCGCAGGCCATGGCTTGCTGGCGCAGAAAGACGGCAAGTCACTGGTCCTCCAGGGTGACAATCGCTACCACGCCATTCTCGGCAATGACGGGCCGGCGCTCTTCGTGAGCCCCTCCACCATAGCTCCAGTCCTGATTGCTTATAACGCGAAGGTCAGGATCGTTGGCCCGCGCGGCGCCCGGGAAGTTCCGGTCGAAAAGTTTTTTGTCATTCCCAGGACCGAGCAGGAACGCGAACACGATCTTCGGCCTGACGAGTTCATCAGCCATGTCATCGTGCCGCCGGCTCCGGGGGTTCGGGCGGCACACTACGAAGTCCGCCAGAAAGAAGCTTTTGACTGGCCTTACGCCACCGCTGCTGTCGCTTTGACGATGACAGCGAGCACTGTCCAAAGCGCCCGCATTGTCATGGGGCACGTCGCTCCGATTCCGTGGGTTTCCCTGGAAGCTGCACAGGCGCTCCAAGGCAAGGCCGTCACACCGGCCACAGCCGACCAGGCAGCGCAGGCTGCGGTGGCCAAAGCCAAGAGTTTGGGACACAATGCCCACAAAATTCATCTGGCCCAGGTTGCAGTAAAGCGGGCCATTCTGGCGGCGGCCGGGTCGCCCGCAGGAGGCGCAGCATGAGCAACGTACCTGAAAGATTTAATACCGATCGCGCGGGACTGTGCTCCGCGCTGCATTGGAAGAGCCAGTACATCTGGTCAGCGCCTGACCCCACCGTCCCGCGCTCCGGCGACGGACTTTTCTGGTGTGCTATGACGCAGACCTGCATCGGGCCTGATGGCAAGCTGGCTGAGCCGGGAAACTGCTGTTCTGGCGACCGCGGCTGCCATTGCGGAGCCAGCAAGTAG
>DASYKK010000137.1:0-2656 GCA_035995565.1 Candidatus Angelobacter sp. | reverse complement strand
GGTCTTCACCACTTTCTCCCAACTGCTGCCTGCGGCCTGCAAGATAGCGGAAAGATTCATCAACACACGCTCCGTTTGTGCTTCAATCCCGCCCTCAATCAGGTTGTTTGTCGCCGGATCAATTGCCACCTGGCCGGAGATAAACACAAACCCGTTCGCCTTGATCGCCTGTGAATACGGTCCGATAGCTCTGGGTGCGTTGGGAGTAGAAATAACGTCTCGGCTGAAACTCATGAATACCTCCGGGGTAGCGTACAACGCAGAAGAATATCAGAGATAGCATTCCTTTCTCCTGCGCGTGTGTGTCGCCATTTAAAACAACACCATTGAAACGCAGAGAAACAGGGGCGCAGAGGATTTTAGATAAACGCTTTGCCTCTTCCCTGAGTTCCTCTGTTTACTCCTTTCCTCTGTGTTTCAAGGGTGTTGGTTTTCTCCCTAGCAGAGCGAGGCCACCATAGCTGCGACGAATTGCGGCAAAAGACACTGGTTCGCGCGCGAATCATATTCGCGCTGGCTTTGATTCGTGTTCATTTGCGTTAATTCGCGGCTCAATTCTGCGTTTTATCTGCGCAAATCTGCGGCGAAAGGAGTTACTTCTTGGCTGAGCGCTGACGTCTGACTGCTATGCTTTATTCAGCCTCTGCACATCATGAATCCCGGGAATCTTTCTCAACCCGCCGATCACTCGTTCCAGGTGTTTCACGTCTTCAATATCGATCACAATGTCGATCGTTGCCTGGCTGTCGGCGGTGCGAGCCTCAATGTTGCGAATGTTGGTATTGTCGTCAGAGATCACGGCCGTTAGCTGCTTCAGCATGGCCGGTCGGTCATCGCAGAAAACCGTCAGCTTCACCGGATACGTCCCTCGGCCGTCTGTCTTGTCCACTTTGAGGGGCTTGGCCCATTCCACGGCAATCCGCCGGTCTGCTTCGTACATCAGGTTGTTTACGTTGGGACAGCTCACCGCATGTACGGCTACGCCTTTGCCTCGCGTCACATAGCCAACAATCGCTTCACCGCGAATTGGATTGCAACATCGTGCACGATAGACCAGCAGATCGTTATAGCCTTTTACCTTGATCGCGCCTGTGTCCGCGCTCTGTCCAAACACGCGCCGGATCACTGTTCCCAGTGTGCTACCGGCCTTCGGCGTCTCTTCTACAGCGGGCGTCTGCTCGGAAATTTCCGGTGAAAGCTTTGCCAGCACCTGCCGCGCGGAATACTTTCCATAGCCGATTCCCGCCAGCAGGTCTTGCCCGCCGCCCAGGCCGTATTCCTTGCCGATGGTGTCCAGCGTCTTCTCGTTGAAATCTTTCAGCGCCAGGCGATATTTGCGCGCCTGCTTTTCCAGGAGCTTCTTGCCGATCTCAATGGCCCGCTCACGCTGATGGATGTTCAACCAGTGGCGTATCTTGTTGCGCGCGCGCGTGGATTTGGCAAAGCCCAGCCAGTCCCGGCTGGGATTGTGTCCCGGCTGCGTCATGATCTCCACTACGTCGCCATTTCGCAGCTTGTTGCGAAGCGGCACAATGCGTCCATTCACTTTCGCCCCAACGCAGGAGTGTCCCACCTCAGTGTGAATGGCGTAGGCAAAGTCAATCGCGCTGGCGTCGCGCGGCAGGATCACTACCTTGCCCATGGGCGTGAAGCAGTAAACCTCTTCCGGATACAGATCGACCTTCAGCGTGGAAAGAAATTCATTTGGGTCTTTTACGTCCTGCTGCCACTCGACGACCTGCCGCAGCCACGCCAGCCGCTGTTCGTCCTTGGCGCTGACTGGGCCGCCGTCTTTGTATTTCCAGTGCGCGGCAATGCCTTCCTCCGCCATCTTGTGCATCTCTTCCGTGCGGATCTGCACTTCAAACTGATGGCCATCTTCCGTGATCACCGTCGTATGCAGGGACTGGTAAAGGTTCGGCCGCGGCATGGCGATGAAATCTTTAATGCGTCCCGGCACCGGACGCCACATCTGGTGAATCGCTCCCAGCGCGGTGTAGCAATCCTTGACTGACGCTGTAATAATGCGCACAGCCAGCAGGTCATAAACCTGGTCCACGGTGATGCGTTGCCGCAATAATTTTTGATGAATGCTGTAGAGCCGCTTGATCCGGCTGTCAACTTTCGCGTTTACGCCATTTTCTGTGAGCTTCCCTTGCAGGATTTTTACCAGCTTGGCCAGAAACGCTTCCCCGGCCTTGCGCCGCTGCTCCACGGCCGTGCGCACCTGGTCATAGCCGATGGGATCAACGTATCGAAACGAAAGATCTTCCAGTTCGCCGCGTACTTTGCCCATGCCCAGCCGATGGGCCAGTGGCGCGTAGATTTCCAGCGTCTCTTTCGCCACCTGCTGCCGTCGTTCTTCCGGCAGATGCTTGAGCGTTCGCATATTGTGCAGGCGGTCGGCCAGTTTGATCAGCACCACGCGAATGTCATCCACCATCGCGAGCACCATCTTGCGCACGTTTTCCGCCTGGCGCTCTTCCCGGCTGGCCAGATCAATCTTGTCGATCTTGGTAACGCCCTCCACAATGTGGACTACCTGATCGCCAAATTCGCGGCGCACGTCCTCATGCGTTACCGGCGTATCTTCAATGGCATCGTGCAGCAGCCCGGCTGAAATGGCCGTGGAATCCAGCTTCATGTCCGCCAGCAC
>DASYKK010000136.1:0-7271 GCA_035995565.1 Candidatus Angelobacter sp. | reverse complement strand
TGGTTTCCGCGGCAAACATGTTTAACGCCGCGGCTGTAAGCAATATCAGCGCTAGTTTTTTCATCTTCTCCCCTGGAATGAATGTTGCAAGTGTAATGATTGATACCCGAAGTCCGGGTTACAAGTAAAGCGCGTTTTTTTCGCCTTCCGCGGGGTGCCCGGAGTCACCAGAGACGAAAACTGCTTATCAGTGTAAAATCATATTGTTGCGGTCATTGCGACGCACCGCTTTTGGCGTGCCGTCCCTAAATTTCCACTACCGCACTGCCGCCGACGAACGGCCGCGGAAACCCGACATTCCAGGAGAAGATTGAATCATGGCTAAAATCGCCAAAACGGCGGACCGCAAGAAAATAATGGACACCACGAAGAGCACAGATTGCCCCAAATGCGGCAAGCCGACCAGGATCGTAAAACGCGTGAAAGACCGCGAACGCAATACCCCCGGCGGCATCTTTATTTCCTGCTCTGGCTGCGAATTCCACGAGAAACTCTAACCACTTCCCACGGGGCTGCCGCGCTGACCTGCGGCCGGCCCCCGGTTTGCCCTATCTATTTTTTGTTATCCACTTTTAGTGGCTTTTTGCCTTGCATTGCCGCAGGCGTCGGACTGGCACGCGCAACTGGGAGTGCCGAGGGCTTGCCCAGCGCCGCTTTCGTCTGGTCCGGCAGTTTGTCTGCATGCTGGAGCAATAGCGATACCTGCCACATCTGCGTGGGTGTGAGCATGTCTTTGAATCCGGGCATTCCGGTCAGGCGGATTCCATTCTCCACTTTCCAGTAGATTTTGCCCGGCGGATCGTCGGTGACCATCTCTTCGCCAAGCAGCTGCGGCGGCAGGGGGAACATGCCCTTGGCGGCAAAGCTGGCTTTTTCGCCGGCAAAGCCGTGGCAGAAGGCGCAATTCTCCAAGTAAATATGCGCGCCCTGGGTCATGTTGGCTTCGTCCGCGGGGACGGGCGATTGTTGTATCGGATCTTTCGCCATCCGTGCCCGCAGCGCCATGTGCGCGATCTTCTCTTCCATCGGCAGCGGGGCGGACGCCGTGGCCACCGGCATCATGCCCATTTTTATGTATAAATAGCCGCCAATCACCGGAATCAGCAAGCCAACAATCAGACCGAGAACAAATTTCTTCAAGTTGTTTCTCCTTGGATTAAGAAAGAGTGAATGAACTGTGAAAGAGTTACGCCGGACGTAAGAAATCTACAGGAAGCAGAGACACAAGCCAAGCGGGAGCCGCAGAAACGTTCCAGATACGTTTTGGTTGAGCACGGACTATCATTGCGATTTATCTTTAATCTGTAAGCGTCCTTCAGAACGAAGTCGTAAAGTAAAGTTCACGTTGCGCTCGTAAGCATAATGTCCTGCGGATAGGTTTTCTGCTTGATTTTGCTTGTGTCCGCGCCATATCCAATGTACAAACTAGCTACTCTGAAAATCCTCTTGAGGGTAATGTCCGTGTCTTCCTGTCCAAGCCTCTTTCTTTCTAGCCGCAAGATTTTGCTTGTTCTATTACTGACGATTCCATCAGTCCTTCGCGCCGATGAGATTTGGAAGGGTCCGGCGTTCTCCGCTAGTGCGGCCGCTCTGCAACAAGCGTCCGCGCTAGTGCAGGCAGACAAGGATGCTATCGCCACGATTCTTCTGCGTGAGGAACGCTACGCTTATGACCGCCAGGGAAGAGTGGTTGAGACCTATCGCACCATCTATCGCGTCGAAAATGACGAAGGCGTGAGCAACTGGGCCGAAACCAGCGCGCAATGGGAGCCGTGGCATCAATCGAAGCCGGAGATTCGCGCTCGCGTGATTACCGCTGATGGTGGTGAACACAGCCTCGATCTCAAAACCCTGAATGATGTTCCCGTCCATGAGAGCTCTCCGGATACATACACTGACCAGCGCGCGTTCGGAGGCCCCTTGCCGGCCATCGCGGTGGGCGCCATTGTGGAAGAGGAAATTACAATTCGTGACACCGCTCCATTTTTCGCCGCCGGCGTTGTGGAGAGAACAATCCTGAACAGATCGGTGCCTGTAAACAGGAGCCGGGTTGTTGTCAGCCATCCCGACTCCCTCCCATTCCACTATGTTTTGGAGCAGATGCCCGGTGCAATAGTGACAAAGACAAGCTCTGATGGCATCGAAACTATTGAGATCGAAGACGGTCCATACGAAGCGCGCTCAGAAAAATTAACGAATTTACCCTCCGACGTACCTCGCGGCCCTCAAGTTGAGTTTTCCACTGGAACCTCGTGGCAGCAGGTAGTCAGCGAATACGCCCGATTATCGAATGAAAAACTGCGTCTCGCGGATGTCCAGCCTCTGCTCGGAAAAATCAATGTCAAAACCTCATCGCGTAGCGAATTGATTCGCCGCTTGGTCGAAGCCCTGCACAAAAATGTCCGCTATACGGGCGTCGAGTTCGGAGAGGACAGCATTGTTCCCCAGTTCCCCTCGGAAACGCTGAAGCGCAAGTATGGCGACTGCAAGGATAAAGCAGCGTTGCTTGTGACCATGCTTCGCGCTGTTAACATCCCGGCCAGCCTCGCCCTGCTTAATACCGGCCCGGGCCAGGACATCAACACGGAACTGCCAGGAATGGGAATGTTCGACCATGCCATCGTTTTTGTTCCGGCATCCGGCTCGGAGCCGGAATTATGGATTGACGCAACCGCCCAGTATTCACGCGTGGGGGATCTTGCTGACATGGATTATGGCCGCTGGGCTCTGGTAGTGGAAGAACACAACAGCGAACTCAAGAAAATTCCTGAGATTACCGCAGCCCAAAATTTTCACCGTGAGCTGCGAGAGTTCACCTTGGCGGAATTCGGGCCGGCCACGATCAGGGAAACAGACGAGCAAGTTGGTCCACGCGAGGCAGATTTTCGTGCATTTTATAGTGGCGATCCTAAAGAAATCCGCGAAGGCAGTGAGAAATACGTTAAGAATACCTACCTCTCTGATTCCCTGACGGCTCTGGAGCATGGGGACCTGTCAGACTTGGAAAAGCCTTTTTCTCTTACGTTTGTGACCAAAGGAAAGCGCGGAACGACCGATTACGAGAGCGCTGTAACGGCCATTCGTGTTGAAGAGCTGATGGAAGGATTACCCGCCTACTTCACCACAAAGCCGGCGGAAGAAAAAGAAGGCAACACGGAAGGCCAGACCCAAAAGAAGCAAAAACCGCGCACAGCGGACTGGTTCATTGATACCTTCATCAACGAATGGGACTACAAAATCATCGCACCCATGGGTTTCAAGCTGCGCGCGCTACCGCCCTCTCGCGAGGAACAAATTGGGAGCGCGACCTTCACGCAGAAGTACAGTTCCAATGTCGAAGGAACCGTGGTGCAAGCTGTACTGCGTTTTGAAAGTGGCAAGAGCCGGCTCAGCGTGAAGGCAGCAGAAGAACTTCGCGATGCCGTGGTCAAAGCACAGGCATCCGATCCAATTTTTGTCACGTTCGATCAAGTTGCTCATTCGCTCATTGCCGCTGGAAAGATCAAGGAAGGCCTGGCTGAATATCAGCAGCTTGCGCGTCAACATCCCAAAGAAGCTCTTCACCGTATTCAGCTGGCAAGGGCTTTGCTGTCTGCGGGACTCGCCGAAAATGCCCGCTCTGTTGCTCGGCAAGCCACTTCTTTGGAGCCAAATTCCTCACAGGCGTACAGCACATTGGCATGGATACTGGAACACGATCTTATTGGCCGTCGTCTCAAGAAGGGGTACGACCTGCAAGGCGCGGTAGCTGCCTACAGAAAAGCCAAGGAACTTGATCCCAAAGACAAAGATATCCGCGCCGATCTTGCCAAGTTGATGGAATACGATTCCAACGGAGATCGTTACACCGCGAGAGCCCAGCTCAAAGATGCCATTTCTGAATTCAAAGACCTGAAGAAGCTGGACGAGGAAACAGGTCGTACGTATGACGATTTTGTGCTTTATGACCTCTGGTACGCCAAGGAGTTCAAGGCGCTGGAGGAGGCTTTGAAAGCTCTTCCTGCCACTGAAACGCGGCGCGGGTTTGTGGTGGCCGTGACGGCGATCAAGCAAGGATCCGACGCCGCTCTCAGGAAATCTCTGGAGATTACCACTTCAGACCAACTCAGCAGGAAGGCCCTCACCAACGCGGGTTGGCTGGTGTTGCGGCTGCAGAAGTATGGTGAAGCGGCCGATCTCTTGACGGCCGGGGCGCGCGGTGAAAGCACTGAAACACAGACTGTGACATTTGCAGCAACTCTCAAGAAGATCAAGCCGCGCGAAGAACTGAAAATTGACGATGCTGACCCGCGAAGCGCCATCCAGCATTTCTTTGCAGCTACCTTCAATTCTCATTCGTCCTATGAGCAGGTCATCAAGCTACTAAGTCGAAATATGGTCCGTTTCTCTGACACAAAGAAGGACGCTCAGGAATTCCACCAGTCGATGTTCGAACTGAAAGATAAATTGGAAAAGAATGGCCTGCCGTGGGAAACCGTCGGCGACATTGTGCTGAACAATACCAGATATTCGGTGGAGGGCAATGACGCACAAGGTTATCGCGTAACTACTGAAACTCCCGGCGCAGCTCCGCAGCAAGCGTTCGTTGTTAAGGAAGGCGGAAGCTACAAGATCCTTGCATACGCCATCGGAGTAGCGAGTTCACCCGAGAGTCTGGGATGGCAAGCGCTTGAACTCCTGAACAAGAATGATCTGCCGGGCGCCCGCCAATGGCTTGACTGGGCACGCGAGAAAATCCACATGAACGGCAGTGATGATCCTCTTGCCGTTCAGCCATTTCCTTATTTTTGGACGAAAGGTCAGGAAGACGACGCCGAAACAATTCGCACCGCTGCATTAGTACTTGTTCCCTCAAAAGAACTCAAGGGGGGCGATTTGCAGGCATTGTTGCAGGAGCGAGACAAGGCGAAGACAGAGCAGGAAAAAACTCGACTGGATCTGGTGGCTGCATCGGCCTATTCAAAGCAGGAACGGTGGGCAGACTTAGAGCGAGTCGCAGCCAGACTCATGCAGGCGTTTCCTGATTCCATGGTGGCTTTCCAATGGATGACTTCGGTCTATGCCCATTCCTTGCGCTTCGATGATTGGAATAAGTTGGTAGAGGATCGTATGGTCAAGCATCGCGATGATTTAGATTACACGCGTTCGGCGGCTCAATTGGCGCGTTACCGCGGTGATTTCATCAAATCGAGGCGGCTCATGAAAGAACTTGCCGATCGTTCCCGAGCAACAAAGAGTGATCTCAATGCCTTTGCCTGGGACGCTCTCTTCCTCCCCGGCGAAATCGGCAAGGAAACGATTGAAGCGGCCGAGCGCGCCAATCAATTGACGCAAAACTCAGACTACAGCATTATGCACACCTTGGCCTGCCTGTACGCGCATATAGGCAAAGCTGCGCAAGCGCGAGAACTTCTGCTCAAGGCGATGGAGGGGAAACTTGAGGAACCGGATTCCTCAGTCTGGCTGGCCTATGGTCAGATTGCGGAGGCTTATGGGGAACCGGAGGCCGCTGAGGCCATGTATGCCCGCGTGAATAAAGCTCAGCCGGACGTGCCGACTTCCAACTTTGTTCTCGCCCAGCAGCGCTTGCTGGCGTTAAAGAAACCCCAAGCCGTGTCAGCGAAGAATGGAAGTCAGTAAGCGCCAATTATCTAGTATTCCTACAGTCGATTCAGTTTTTGAAGCACAACGTTTACTTCAAGAGCCCTTCCACCGCCGCATAAGCCTCGTCGAGCGCAGCGTCGAGTTGGGCTGGATCTTTGCCGCCGGCTTCGGCCATGTCTGGGCGTCCGCCGCCCGAACCGCCAACTTTTTCTGCGACTGGCTTAATCACTTTTCCGGCCTGCACGCGTGACGTCAAATCGGCCGTGACTCCAACGATCAGCGCGACTTTGCCAGCCTGCACGGAGCCCAGCACCACGACGCCGGAGCCGAGTTTATTGCGCATGTTATCGACCAGCGTGCGCATCTGGCCGCGATCGAGATTGTCCACGCGCTGCGCCACTACTTTTACGCCTTTGATGTCACGCGCCTTCTCGCCGACAGAAGCCACCTGGGAACCGGCGGATTTCATGCGCATCTGTTCCAATTCTTTTTGCAGCTTCTTGATCTCAGCATCTTTCTTGTCGAGTTCACCGCGCAAGGCCTCGGCCGGCGAATGAGATTTAGTCTGCGGGATTAATGAAGACACCAGGTTTTCCAGCTTGTGGTCCAGCCGGAAATGCTTCAAAGACCCTTCGCCGCTGATGGCCTCAACGCGCCGCACGCCGGAAGAAACGCTGCCTTCGCTCATGATCTTGATCAGCCCAATCTCACCGGTGGCGTGCGTATGCGTCCCGCCGCAGAGTTCAGTGGAGAACTCGCCGATCTTTACCACGCGGACGCGGTCCCCGTATTTTTCTCCGAAAAGAGCCATGGCCTTGTATTCATTGATGGCCACATCGATGGGGACATTCTCGATGGTATCCACCGGCGTGTTGCGCAGAACCTGCTTGTTCATCAGATCTTCGATGTCCTGCAATTCTTCGTCGGCCACGGCGGCAAAATGCGAGAAATCAAAGCGCAGATGGCCTTGATCTACCAGAGATCCAGCCTGCTTAACATGCTCGCCCAGCGTTTCACGCAGGGCTGCATGCAGCAGGTGCGTTGCGGTGTGGTTGCGCATGGTCGATTCGCGCACGTCCACGTGGACCACCGGATCAACTTTCATGCCGACAAGAATGGGCTGGCGCGCCTTGACCTTGTGAGCGCGGACACCCTGCACCGGCATGTAGCAGCCATTCACTTCGGCCACGACGCTGGAGTGCGATTCGTCGTAGAGAATTCCGATGTCGCCGACTTGCCCGCCGGAGTCGGCATAGAACGGCGTATGGTCCAGCACCACCTCGCCCTCTTCGTCCGGGTTCAGCACTTTGACACCCTGACCATCTTTTACGACCGCAAGAACTTCGCTACCTTTTGAGCGCGTGGCGCGGTAGCCTTCAAATTCCGTCTTCTTCAGGTCGCGATAAACTGGCGCGGCAGTCTGCTTTGAGCCGCCCTTCCACGACGCGCGAGCGCGTTCGCGCTGCGCCTGCATGGCGCGCTCAAAGCCTTCCACGTCCACGCTGATGCCGGCATCGCGGCAGGTGTCCATGATGAAATCAAACGGGAGTCCGAAGGTGTCATACAGCTTGAATGCGTCTTCACCACGATAGCGGAGCTCGCGGGCGCTCTGGTACTGGTGCTGCGCCAGTTCTGCCGGCGACATGCCTTGCTCGCCCAGGGGATCG
>DASYKK010000135.1:0-6182 GCA_035995565.1 Candidatus Angelobacter sp. | reverse complement strand
CACTAAAGGTCTTGAAGGCGTAGTTGCGGCCAGTTCCGGGGTCTGCTACATCGATGGCGATGCCGGAGTGCTTGCCTATCGCGGCATTGATATTCACGAGCTTGCGGAAAAATCCACATTCGAAGAAACCTGCTACCTGCTGTGGTTTGGCCGGCTGCCCAAGGCGGCGGAACTGGCCGACTTGAAGCAGAAGCTCGCTGCCGAACGAAAAGTGGATCCCGCCATCTATGAGCTGATGCGCCGGGTGCCTAAGACTGCGACGCCCATGGAAGTGCTGCGGACGGCCGTTTCAGCGCTTTCCTTCTATGACGCGGAAGCGGAGAAAATCGATCACGACGCAAACATTCGCAAGTCTATCCGCCTGACGTCACAGATTGCCATGCTCGTGGCCGGTTACGATCGCATTCGCAAAGGCAAAAGCATTGTTGATCCCGATCCAACAATTTCACACGCAGCAAATTTCCTGCTGCAACTGAATGGCGAAAAGCCTTCCCCAACCGCGGAAAAAGCGCTGGATGTTGCGCTAATCCTGCACGCTGACCATGAGTTGAACGCCTCCACCTTTGCCGCCCGAGTGACTGCGGCCACGCTCTCAGACATGCATTCCGCCATCGTCAGCGCCATTGGCGCGCTCAAGGGGCCACTGCACGGCGGAGCCAATGAAGCAGTGATGCGCATGCTTTTCGAGATCGACAAAAAAGGCGAGGACCCGGTGGAGCATGTGAAGAATATGCTGGCCAATAAGAAAAAGATTTCCGGCTTTGGCCATCGCGTTTACCACACAGAAGACCCGCGGGCCACGCACCTGCGCGCGATGTCGCGTGACCTGGGCCGTTCGGCCAATCCCAAGTGGTATGAGATGTCGGCAAAGATTGAAAAATATATCAAGGACGAAAAGCAGCTCAACGCCAACGTGGATTTCTATTCCGCTTCGACTTACACGACGCTTGGCCTTGACGTCGATTTATTCACTCCGGTGTTTGCCGTCTCGCGCATCAGCGGCTGGGCCGCGCATGTGATTGAGCAACTCGACGATAACCGGCTGATTCGCCCGCGAGCCGACTACATTGGCCCCGCATATCCGAATAAGTACGTAGCGGTGGAGAAGCGGTAAGGCGGCAATTAGCAATTGGCAGTTAGCAATTAGCCAGAGGAAGAACGTGAAAGATTTTCGTGAGCTGAAGGTATGGGAAAAGGCTCATCAGCTGACGTTGCTCGCATACAAGCTTACAAATGGGTTTCCAAAGCACGAACTGTTCGGATTGGCCAGTCAGATCCGACGCTGTAGTTCTTCTATTCCGGCAAATATAGCCGAAGGATGCGGGCGCTTAGGGAATTCTGAGCTTCACCGTTTCTTGCAAATCGCGTGCGGCTCGGCAAATGAGCTCGAATACCATTTTCTTCTCGCGCGAGATCTCGGATTTCTACCCGTGCCTGATTATGTCTCGGCCCAACAGCAGCTTTTAGACGTAAAGCGCATGCTGGTTGCCTTGACGCGAAAAGTGGGTTCAGAACGTCCATCGCGGTGACCCCTGGCTAATTGCTAGTTGCTAATTGCCCGCTCGCGGCAGCGTCTTGATCTAGAATAGACCCATGCGCCGCGTTTACCTCGATAACAACGCCACCACTCCGGTCCTGCCGGAAGTGTTTGAGGCGATGCGGCCGTTTTACCTGGAGCAGTTTGGCAACGCGTCGTCGATCCATCACTATGGGCAACATGCGCGTTCGGCGGTGGAAAAAGCGCGCGCATCGGTAGCGGCGCTGGTGAATGCGCGTCCGGCGGAGATTGTGTTTACCAGCGGCGGCACCGAGGCCGACAACCTGGGCATCTTTGGGCTGGTACAGCGCGGCGACCACGTGATTACCTCCACCATCGAGCACAGCGCGGTCACCAACACCTGCAAGCGACTGGAGCAGATGGGATGCGAAGTCACGTTTGTTCCGGTCAATGGCCGGAGTGAGGTCGATCCGCAAGACGTGCGCAAGGCGTTGCGGCCGAATACCCGGCTCATCAGCGTGATGATGGCGAATAACGAGACCGGAGTGATTCAGCCAGTAGAAGAGATCGGCAAGATCGCGCAAGAGGCTGATGTTTTCTTTCATACTGATGCTGTGCAGGCTGCGGGCAAGGTGGCGATCGACGTCCAAAAAATTCACTGCGATGCGCTTTCGATCTCCGGGCATAAGATCCATGCGCCGCAGGGAACTGGCGCGCTTTACATCAAGAAGGGAACACTGATCCAGCCGCAGATCTATGGGGGCAGCCACGAGCGCCAGCGTCGCGCAGGGACGGAAAATCTGCCGGGAATTGTTGGCATCGGGAAAGCCGCTGAGATTTCGAAACATTGGCTTGAGAGCGGCGGCGCGGCTGAAATGTCGGCTATGCGCGACCGATTGCAGGATGCAACTGTTGGCGCGATGGAAGATTTGGGCGTGAATGGCCAGGGAGCGCCGCGTGTGCCGAACACGACGAATCTCTGGTTCGATCATATTGAAGGCGAAGCGCTGGTGATCGCGCTTGACCTGAAAGGGCTGGCGGTTTCGAGCGGAGCGGCGTGCTCGTCCGGAGCCATCGAGCCTTCCCACGTTTTGCTGGCCATGGGATTGCCGCATCAACGCGCGCGGGCCAGCATCCGCATCAGCCTGGGCAAGCAGACCACGCAAGAGGATATCGATTTCGCCATCAAAGTTGTGCCTGAAACCGTGGCGCGCCTGCGCGAAATTTCTCCCGTCTTTAATCAGCAAAAGCAGAAGCAGCATGCGGGTTGAGGATTGGAAAACATTTAGCTTAAGTTGGCGATGTTCAGTGTCAAACCTGAACTGCTTCCGGTAAAGTCGCCATTCCGCGATTAAAGCTGCTGACAATTCGACTACACTAACTGCAGCGGCTCTTCAGTTTTAGAAGTTTTCGAATTCCCTCGCAAAATTCAAATGAGTACAAAGTGGGTCCCAAAATCCGTACTGGCCCTGAAGAATTATTCACGACAGGACTTTGTAGCTGACCTGATCGCGGGTGTGACGGTTGGGCTGGTGGCGCTGCCGCTGGCCATGGCATTCGCCATTGCTTCGGGCATGCCGCCGCAGGCGGGACTATATTGTGCAGTGATTGCCGGGTTCCTGATCTCCGCGCTGGGCGGATCGCGCGTGCAGATTGGCGGGCCGACAGGCGCGTTCGTGGTGGTGATCGCCGGAATTGTGGCCAGGTACGGTACGGACGGCCTTTTCATGTGTACCGCAATCGCCGGCGTGTTCCTGATTTTTCTGGGCATAACCGGGCTGGGCAGCACGGTGAAATACATTCCGCGTCCGGTGGTGGTGGGATTCACCAATGGAATTGCCGTGGTGATTGCGAGCACCCAGATCAAAGATTTTTTCGGACTGCGTATTGAGCAGGTGCCCGGCAATTTTCTGGGCCGCCTTGAGGCCCTGGCACAAAACTTCCGCACCATTTCCTACGAAGAAACCGGGCTGGCAGTGCTGGCTCTGGCGCTGATCCTGGTGTGCAGAAGATATTTTCCAAAAATTCCCGGTTACATTGTGGCGCTCTTTGTGGGGACAGCGCTGGTGTATTTCTTGCACCTGCCAGTGCAGACGATCGGCACGCGCTTTGGCGGAATTCCTTCCGGACTGCCCGCGCTGAAGATGCCGCACTTTCATCTGGACCTGATACGACCGCTGATTGCGCCGGCAATTACAGTGGCCATGCTGGGCGCGATTGAGTCGCTGATGTCGGCCGTGGTGGGCGACAAATTGTTTGGACGCGGCGAGAAACACAAACCAAACGTGGAACTGATCGCGCAGGGCGTGGCGAATTTTATTTCTCCGCTGATGGGCGGCCTTCCCGCCACCGGAGCCATCGCGCGCACGGCGACAAACATTCGATCGGGCGCCAGAACGCCGGTTGCAGGAATGATTCACGCGGTCACGCTGCTGGCGATCCTGATGTTTGCCACGCCTGTCGCCAAGTTCATTCCGCTGGCGGTGCTCTCGGCAATTCTGCTGGTTGTTGCTTACAACATGGGCGAGTGGGCGGAGATTCCGGAATTGCTCAAGCTGTCGCGCCTGGAGGTGGCTACGTGGTTGGCAACATTTGTGCTCACCGTTTTCGCCGACCTCACGGTTGCCGTGGAAGCGGGTATGATCCTGGCGGCTTTGGTCTTCATCCGCAAAGTCACGGCGACGACCACGATTTCCCGCGTGACGAAAGAATATCTGGATGAGGGCCGGCTGCACGTTCTCCAGGACAAAGAGATTCCTCCTTACGCGACGGTGTTTCGTATTCATGGGCCCTTCCTCTTCGGCGCCGCCGACAAGATTGATGACCTGATGCAGCAGATACCGGAGTTGCCCCCAATCGTGATTCTGCGCCTGCGCAACATGACTGCGATTGACGCCACCGGAATGCGCGCCCTGGAAGAACTCGCGGACCGCGTGAAAGAGAGCGGCCGCCGGCTGATTCTGTGCGGGGCGCGTGAGCAGCCCGCGCAGTTGATGCGACAGTCGGAATTTGAGCAACACGTGGGCGCGGAAAACATCTGCGCCAACGTGACGGAAGCGCTGACGCGGGCCGGCGTGCTCTTTCCGGAAATCGCGATAGAAGCGCCGTCGGTGCAGAAGTGGGGCAGGCGCAGTACGGATCGCCAGACTCCTGAAATTACCGATGGCAAGCCTCCGGTCGCAAATGCAGCGACTACCCGCGACTGAATGCAGTCGATTTCCCGCGAGCCTTTATAATGTCTAAAGGCCATTTATGCCCACGCAGACTATAGCCGTAGCCATGTCCGGCGGTGTGGATTCATCCACCGTTGCGGCAATGCTGCGCGCTGAAGGGCACAACGTGGTGGGTTTGACGATGCAGCTGTGGAACCAGCGCCGCCTCGCCGGACACGAAGGCATGCCGGAGCAGGTGCAGGGCCGCTGCTGCTCCATTGACGACGTTTACGACGCCCGCCGAGTAGCCGAGGACCTGGACATTCCGTATTACGTGGTCAACCACGAAGAGCGTTTTGAGCGTGACGTGGTGCGTCCGTTTATTGATGAATATATTTCCGGTCGCACACCGATTCCTTGCAGCCTGTGCAACAACCATCTTAAGTTCGACCAGCTGCTGATCACCGCGCGGCAGATCGGTGCTGACATGCTGGCCACAGGCCACTACGCGCGCTGCGAGTTTTCGCCGGAGCGCAATCGCTGGCTGCTGCGCCGCGCCGCCGATCCCGCCAAGGACCAGACGTATTTTCTCTTCGGCCTCACGCAGGAGCAGCTCAGCCGCACGCTGTTTCCGCTGGGCCACATGAACAAGCCACAGGTACGCGAGCTGGCGCGCGAGCATCATCTGGCGCTGGCGGAAAAGCCGGACTCGCAGGAGATATGCTTCGTCCCCGGCGGCGATTACAAGCGCTTTATCGACGCTTATCTCAACGAGCAGGGCGAGCAATTGCCCGATACTTCCGGCGAACTCGTCACCACCGATGGCAAGGTACTGGGCCGCCATGAGGGCATACACAATTTCACCGTGGGCCAGCGCAAAGGACTGGGCGTTGCCACGGGTTCGCCGCTTTACGTCATCAATATCAACGGCGCTGAGGGCAAAGTGACCGTCGGCGGAAATGATGATCTGTTGTCACGCACGCTGATCGCCCACAAGCTGAACTGGATCTCCATCGACGAGCTGCACGCTGCCGGCGCTAACGCCAACACGCCAATGCGAGTTACCGCCAAGATCCGCCATCGCCATGAGCCCGCGCCCGCGGTGCTGGAGAACGCTCCCAACGGCGAAGTGCGCGTGACGTTCGATCAGCCGCAGCGCGCCATCACTCCAGGCCAAGCTGTTGTGTTTTACGACGGCGATCTGGTCGTCGGCGGCGGATGGATTGCCGAGACGGCAAGATAAGCCGTCGTCCCGGGGGCGCAAAACGGCCCAGAATCGCAACGGCTCGACCACCTGAGGAGGCTGGCGCTACTTCTCAATCGGCCGCCCAAAGCACAGCACATATCCATTGTTATCGATGATCTCGAAGGCCCTGAGTCCATCGTGGGTGTTGGCCAGCTCCCGATGCATGGGAACCTGCCTGCCGGTGAACTCTGCGTACAGTGCGTCGGGGTCATCCGTGTTGATGTAGGCGTCCCACGGGGCCCATTCGTGGCGCGCATGGTTCGGCTGGGGATGGATTTCGGGCGTG
>DASYKK010000134.1:0-2125 GCA_035995565.1 Candidatus Angelobacter sp. | reverse complement strand
GAGCGGTGACAATGAACCGCCGCAGCCCACATATCTTGGCGGTCGCATGGATCTGCGTGAAGGCATTCAAACGCTCACCATGGACGGTTCGACCAAACGCTGTCCGCTTCCCGGCCTAGACGCAGACGATCAGCGCCACGTCTACTACTACTGCCTGCTGCCCAACTTCTTCTTGAACCTGCATCCCGACTACATGCTGACATTTACCATGTGGCCAAAAGCCGTGGACCAGACGGACATTATCTGCGAATGGCACTTCCATCCGGACGAGATTCGCAAGCCGGGTTTCAACCCTCACGATGCAGTTGAGTTCTGGGACATCACCAACAAGCAGGATTGGGCGCTCTCTGACCTGGCGCAACAAGGAATCAGGTCCAAGGGCTATCAGCCGGGTCCGTATTCAAATCGGGAAGAACTGCTGCTGGCGCTGGACAGGTTCGTGCTCGATCGCACCGACAAAAAACGATAACCACAAAGGAGCACGAAGGTATCCGCCAGAGATCCTTCGTGTCCTTTGTGGTAAATGTTTTTAAAACTTCGCCAGACTCTCCATTGCTTTAAACAGATCTTCTGATTGCGGCAAGATCACGTCTTCAAGAAGCGGCTGGTAGGCGACAAAAGTATCTGTCGCGGCCACGCGCTTTACTGGAGCATCCAGGTCCTCAAACAGTTCGTCGGCAATGCGAGCGGCAATTTCCGCGCCATATCCCCAGCTCCGGGTGTCTTCATGCACCACCAGCGCGCGGCTTGTCTTGCGGATGGACGTAGCAATCGCCTCCCAGTCATATGGATTGAGCGTACGAAGATCGATCAACTCCACGGTTACGTTTTGCTCGCGCTCAATCTTTTGCGCAGCTTGCAGAGCGCGCGGAACCGTGGCGCCGTAGGTGATGACGGTGAGGTCGTTTCCTTCTTTCACGATCTTCGCCTTGCCGAACGGGATCATATAATCGGCGCCGGGATAGGGTGCGCGGCCGAAGGTTTCACGGTAGAGACGTTTGTGTTCCAGGAAAATTACCGGATCGTCGCAGCGAATTGCCGTACGCAGCAGCCCATTGGCGTCCAGCGCGTTCGACGGAAAACATACTCGCAGTCCGGGATTATGTGTGAACAGGCTTTCACCGCATTGTGAGTGATACACGGCGCCTCCGGTCAGGTATCCGCCGATGGCCACGCGGATCACCGCGGGGCAGGAGAAGTTTCCGTTGGAGCGCCAGCGGATGACCGACAGCTCATTGCGAATCTGGTGATACGCAGGCCAGATGTAGTCAAAGAACTGAATTTCAACTACCGGTTTCAGTCCGCGTGTGGCTATGCCAATGGCACGGCCAACGATGTTGGCTTCCGCGAGCGGAGAATTGAAGACGCGCTCACCGCCGAACTCCATTTGCAGTCCCGACGTCAGCTTGAAAACGCCGCCTTTGCCTTTAAGCTTCTTTTCTTTGAGATATTCTTCGCGGCTGCAATCGGCAACGTCTTCGCCAAAGACCACAATGCGGTCATCGCGCCGCATCTCGTCCTTCAGGCAGGCATTGATCAGATCAGCCATGGTCTTATCGCCGCCCTGTGGCTGCGGCTCACTCGCCATTTTGCGCGGATCAAGATCCTCGGAATAAACGTGCTTGTAAATCGAATCGGTGGTGGGAAATGCTGCTTTTAATGCCTGGTCGGCGGCCGCCTCAATTTCCTGGTCCACGGCTTTTTCCAGCTTGTTAATTCCCGCCTCATCCAGGATATTTTCGCGCACCAGGAACATTTGCAGTCGCGTCACCGGATCGCGTTTCGCGTCTTTCTCGCGCTCCGTGTCCGGGCGGTAGAGCCGCTCATCATCGGAAAGCGAGTGAGAATACGGGCGAATGACGTGCCCGTGTACCATCGCCGGCCCTTTGCCGGCGCGAATGTAGTCCACGGCGCGTTTGCACGCGGCGTAAGAAGCAACTATATCGGTGCCATCGCATTCTTCCAGCAGCAGGTTGGGAAAATTGCTGACCAGCTTTGACACGCTTCCGCCGGCGGTTTGCACTTCCACCGGAACAGAGATGGCGTATCCGTTGTCTTCAATCAGAAACAGGACCGGCAATTTGAGATTGCAGGCTGAGTTCATGGCTTCCCAGAACTCGCCTTC
>DASYKK010000133.1:0-7759 GCA_035995565.1 Candidatus Angelobacter sp. | reverse complement strand
ATGCAGGCCGCTGGCTAAGATAGAAACCGTACTTCTGTCCCTTGGGGAGCAGCGATGGACCGAAACGAGCTCATCCATAAAACTATTCAACTTGCGATCGAGAATGTGAACGGCGGAGGCGGACCCTTTGCTGCGCTGGTGGTGAAAGAGGGACAGATCATCGCGACAGGGGTGAATCAGGTCACGACCACTCTTGATCCCACGGCACACGCTGAAGTTGTTGCCATACGCGCAGCCTGCCGTGCCTTGCGCCACTTCGAGCTTAGCGGGTGCGAGATTTACTGTAGCTGCGAGCCATGCCCCATGTGCCTGGGAGCGATTTACTGGTCCAGACCGGCACACGTGTTCTTTGCAGCCACCGCCGCTGCGGCCGCAGACGCCGGCTTCGATGATTCCTTCATCAAGACACAAGTCTGCCTGCCATTCCCACAACAGGAGCTGCCCATTGAGCACCTGATCCATGCCCAGGCCTTGGCCCCCTTTGAGGCATGGAAGTCCAAGGCGGACAAGATAGTTTATTGACAGCAAGGAGTTTTCAAGGTGAGCTATTGATCGTTGAAAAACGGAACAATTGGCGTACAACGTCGGAAAAAATTCTGCTTGGCGGCGAAATATTTTTTTAGTGTTCCTTAATGGTTTATAAGGCATTCTGCCAAGAACCCCTTAAATCCAAACCTTATGAATAGACTGGAAATACATTTACTTCCCTTAGAGGATGCGATTTCTGTTTGACGAGCAGCAACTCTGCTTCGTAAACTCCATAGCAAAGCCTTCCGAAGTGCCTTCATTTTAGCGGTCGAGCGATAAGGAGTTCTCGTGGTCAAGCCACTGCGCCCCATCCCGGTTTCCAGTCTTTTTTTTGCGATGCTGTTTCGTTCCCGATGCCAGATAGCCGTTTATCTCCTAATCGGCGTTCTGTCAGGGTGGCTGACACCCGCGGGGGCGCAGACGCGGCCTGTTGATTCGCCACAGAGTGATGGCTCTGCCGCAGTGCAAAGCCCGTCCGATGAACTTTCGCGGACGCAGGCCGCATCCATAGGAACCCCGGACCAACCCCGAGGCATAATTCATATTGTCCCGTTTGGGCGAGGACGCACCGGGCTGAAAAACGCCGCAGCTCCCGCCGGAGCCCACCTTACTTATTTCGGAGGGCCGATCATTTCCAACGTCCAGGTGGTTGTAGTTTTCTGGGGACCGAACGTAAATCCGGCAGTGACTGCAAACGGAACAATCGACCAGTTTTATACGGACATTACGTCCAGTCAATTTTTTGATCTGCTTTCCGAATATGGTACGGTGGGCGTGAGTGGGCCGGGCGCAGCCAGCAGCAACCAGGCTCTTGGACGCGGCACTTTTGGTGGTAAATTCACCATCACTCCCACCTTGTGTCCAGGGCCGACGGCCTGCACCTTGACCGATACCCAGATTCAAACAGAGCTCACGAGACAGATTAATACCGCCGTTTTACCAGTACCCACGCATGACGCACAGGGAATTATCAACACCTATTACGCAATATATTTCCCTCCCGGGATCAGCATTAATGATGGAACCGCCACGAGTTGCGTGAGCGGAGGCTTCTGCGCCTACCACTCGAACACAGGTAGCCTGGTTCCTTATGGAGTGCATCCGGATTTTCAACCGCCCAGTGGCTGCTCCTTGGGATGCGGTCCGGGTACCACGTTTCAGAACATAACTGCGGTTTCAAGCCACGAGATGTCTGAGGCGACAACGGACGCTCAAGTCGGGTCTGCCAGCGTGTTTGGACCACCACTAGCCTGGTACGATCACGTACCACCACCCGGGACGGACCTGGGAGAAATTGGGGATATTTGCGGCGGCCAGGACACCTTTGTTACAGCAGGGGGCAATAGTTATTCAGTCCAGAAAGAATTTTCGAACCTACAGAATGATTGTGTAAGTGCTCCACCGGTGTTTAACCTGAGCAATTCAGGTGGTGGTATCGGACCCTCACTGCCTTTCCATGTCACCCTGACGATCCAGGGCAGTGTGAATGCTTCGACGCTGAGCGCCTACGCTGGCACGGTTCATTTCACCAGTTCTGACCTTCAGGCAGTTCTGCCCGCTGACTACACCTTCGTCTCGAGTGACGGGGGATCGCGTCTGTTTTCTATCACTCTGAACACTCCGGGCAACCAGACGATCAACGTTGCGGATACTCATTCCGCCGGTTTCCATGGGTCTCTCACCCTCAACGTCAACACCGCACCCGATCTGACTATCACCAAGACGCACAATGGAAACTTTACTTTAGGTCAAACGGGGGCGACATACACGATTGCAGCTTCGAATATCGGCGGCGGCGCAACTTCTGGAACCGTAACTGTCATCGATACTTTGCCCAGCGGACTTAGCGCGACAGCCATCAGCGGATTGGGCTGGAATTGCGCTCTGGCGACGCTTACCTGCACACGCAGTGACGCCCTCCTTGGAGGCAGCAGCTATCCTGCCATCATTGTTGCAGTAAATGTTGCCGGAAATGCGCCACCCTCGGTAGTGAACACCGCTACCATTTCAGGTGGAGGAGAGACTAATACGGCCAACGATGTGGCCAATGACCTCACATCGATCACTACGCCAATCACCGATTTGCAGGCGAATGTCGGCGGCAACGCTGCCGTGAATCAGGGCGATACCGGTCGGACGGTTGTTGAACAGGTGTTGAATGTTGGGAGTGTGGCCTCCACCGGCCTGGTCACAGCCACAACTACTCTCGGACAGGGACTGACCGCAACGTCCATCGCCGGATCAGGATGGACTTGTACGCTTGCCACGCTCACCTGTACGCGCTCAGATTCGGTCACGTCCGGTTCTTCATATCCGCAGATTAATGTCACCTTCAATGTTTCCCTCAGCGCGCCTGCTACCGCTCCCATTAGCCTCTCGGTTTCTGGTGGTGGCGACGCCAACGCGGGGAATAATTCAGCTACTTTCACTCTCACTGTGAGCCAGGTTGTAAGCATCATCGCGACTACGCCTAGCGCCGCCGTGAACGCGGGGCAACCGGCAAACTTCATATTCAATGTGAGCGCGGGATCAGCCGCCGGCCCCGTTACGTTTAGCTGCAGCGGTCTGCCGACCGCCGCGTCATGCAGCTTTAGCCCAGCATCGCTGACCGCGACAACGGCCAACGTTACGATGACGGTGACAACCTCGGCCCGCGGGACTGCCTTTGGACTCTTGCGCGGACCAAGTGATCGAAACCCGCTGCTGTTCACGGTCTTTCTGTTGCTAACCGTGTTTGCTACTTTCTTCCTGAGTCTCCGCGGAATCCGCGTGAGGAGGTTTGTGCCTGCCCTGAGTCTCGCGGGGATGCTGATTATCATCACGCTGGCTGGTTGTGGAGGAGGCAGCTCCACGCTGCCCCCTGTGGCCACAGGCACTCCGGCTGGTGCCTTTACAGTCACTTTCACAGCGACGGGGCCAGGCGGGACGGCCAGCAAACCCGTAAGTTTGACTGTGCGATAGTAATCCGATCTAACAGCGCGGTGGCTGACTGGCTACCGTCGCGCTTCCTTATGACACCCGACCTCCTCGCCCGCGCGCTTCAGGAATTTCTGGCTGCTTCGCGCAGTGCTTTGGTCCTGGAAGACGGCCAAGTTCTCTTTGATCTCGAGTCGGCACAATATTCTATTTCCTCTGAAAAAGACCGTTGTCTTCTTCATCTCTGGTCGCAGGAACGCAATCTTGTCCGCCATGTAGTTGATTGCGAGTTGAAAAGCGGCACGTTGATGTTGACTGTTCGACGCTTCGGCCAGGCGCGTCCCATCAAAATGGAGATCTGCCGCGACCGCAATCGCCGCCCGCCGACAGTCCAAAAAGCGACGCGCAGCCGTTATGCGCGACTGCTGGAGCGGGCCGTGCGCCGTGAAACGCCGGGTTGGACTCTGGATAAAGCCAGGCTTTCAACCTCAATGGACCTGGAGCGCAGCTTTTCTCCGGTGTATGCGCGCGGTCTGCTTCGTAAAGGCCGCAGCGCATTCGCCGTAATGGGCGTGAACCAGCAGGAGACACAGTCATCGATTGACGCAGCCCTCACTTTTGCTCTGCTCTGGCTGAACGCATGCCGTGAACGCGAAGCCGGACGCTCTGTTGTGGAAGGTTTGCGGCTTTACGTTCCGCCAAAGACTTCAGCGACAATCCAGATTCGCCTGGCCCATCTCAATCACAACGCGGCAAAGTTCCAGCTGTTTGAATTCGATGAGAGTGATGAATCCTGCAACCAAGTCGACCTTTCCGATCATGGCAACATCCAGACTCGGTTGGTGCGCTTCCCAGATGCAGCTCAAGTACGCTCACGATTTGCAGCAACCGTAAGCAGGATCATGGCGCTCGCGCCGCAGGCTGAAATCGCGGTTATTTCGTCGACCGAGCTGTCTTTTCGGCTTCATGGGTTAGAACTCGCACGAGTAAGGCTGGCGAACGCGCCGGGAACGTTTCAGGTGGCGGAAGAAGTAATTTTTGGTCCGCCCGGATACGAGACGCGCCTAAGTGAGGGGACCGCGTCAGCCTTTGCGGAATTCATCAAGACCGTGGTTGAAGCTCGAAGCATGTCTGGCGACCGCCGCGATCCGCTCTGGCGCATCTATCCGGAGCGGTGGCTCGAATCTCTGATCTTCAAGAATGTTACTGCCGTGGATTCGAGCCTGGATCCTGCTCATGTCTATTCGCAAGTGCCGGCATTTTCGGCTTCCGATCGCGCGATGATTGACGTGCTGACTTGCACCCGTGATGCCCGGCTTGCCGTACTGGAACTTAAGGCCGATGAAGACATCCATCTGCCGCTTCAGGGCCTGGATTACTGGGCGCGCGTGTTGTGGCACCACAATCGCGGTGAGTTCCAGCAATACGGGTATTTTTCGGGACTGCAACTCTCGCCTCGACCACCCTTGCTGTTGCTCGTCGCGCCATCTTTGCGAGTACATCCGGCGACGGACACGCTGTTACGCTATTTTTCACCGGCCATCGAATGTTCACTGATTGGCGTGGATGAGCGATGGAGGGAAGGCATCAAGGTGATTTACAGGAAAAGTTCACCCAGATCGGTTAGCGCCTGAAAGCTCACCACAATTTTTATAATTTCATGTCGGATAGGGGCCCTTGCTCGTCGGTCTGCGGGGGGCCAGCGCTTCTTTTTCTCCGCGATACACCCTCGTTACGCCGCGCACAATCCTCCGCCACGGCAATTCGCCCTGCTCGCCAGCAAAAAATATCTCTCCTACTTTGTGGCTGCGATAATACCAGCGCTTCAGCATGGCCAGTTCTTCGGTAAACCGTTGTGCCGAGTGACTGCCATGGGAAACCATTGCTTCCAGCGCAGCGCGGATGCGGCTCTCCATGCTTTGAACGGGGACGGATTGAGCCGCAGCTACTTCCACTTCCCCCGGATTAGCGGACATCTGGGCAGGCTGCGCCTCGTCTTCTGTTTCCATCGTCACCGGCACAGGTCCCAGCAATTCGCCGCCATGAAAGCGGAACAGAGCTACGGACTTCGCTTCGGCCGAGGGCTGAATGATCACCGCGTCCAATCGACCCAGGCGGCCACAAATGTCATCACAAGCGGAAAGAATGCTTTTTACCTTGGCGATTTTTGCATGGTGCGCCGATGCGCCCTCAAAATCGAGTGCTGATGACAGCCGTTCGCGCTCGGTCTCGAATTCGCGCAGCAGAGACTGGCCGCCGGAATCGAAGTATTCCTGCACCCGCGTCACTTCGGCGGCATAAGCTTCGTCGGTACAGCCCTTGAAGCACGGGGCCAGGCACATCTTCATCTCTGAATAGACACAGCCGGGAAAACTGGGATCGGGATTCAAATCAAAAGTGCAGCGCCGCATCTTGAACAGGTCGAGCGAATCGTTGAGAAACTTATCGGCGACGGCCCGCGAACGAAAGGGACCGTAGTAGCGGGAACGGCCGCTCATCTTGCCGATGCGCGTAGTGACATAAGCGCGGGGATATTCGTTTTCCAGATTGAAGCGAACTACCGGTGCGGGCCGCAGACGCAGGCGTTTCTGGTAGGTGTCCGGGAATTCCTGCTGCAAGCTTCGATAGAGCAGCAGCACGGACTCAAAGTCTGAGCCGGTCAGCGAATACTCGATCGTGGCGGTACGCTGGCGCAGGTTCAGCCGTTTCGACTGTGACTCTGGCGGAGCCAGCAGTCGCTGCAGCCGCCGGCGGAGGTTCGCCGTCTTGCTTACGTATGGCTCAGCCGACTCATCCGCACTGCGTAGCGCGAAAACCGCCGGCGCCGCCGCGAATTGCGCAAAGAGGTCCGCGGCATGGTCGGGCGAGAACGAAGTGGAATGCGTGAGCAATTCTTGAGCACCTGTTCACAGACTAAACCGGCTTATCAAGTCTGGCACAGACCCGCTCTCATCCGCATCAGGAATATAACTGAATCAAGAATTGCTTTTCTCGTTTTCCAGAGCATGTTTTCCTCAACTGCGGAAAAGAGCATATCTCTTATCTGGCTGCTTCCATGGATGTTACTCAGACCTTGTGTCCTGATTTCCACGCCTTCCTCTCACGCCCCGGTTTCTCCATGTGGATTTGGTTGGAAAGAGAAGCCGCACTGGTCCCCTCGGTCATTTTTCGCACACGCTCATCAGATCTCAGTCCCGCTTGTTCACAGCCTGTGGACGGCGGTGCGCCACTATCCATCACGCCTTGCACGATATCCGAAGATTCCACAGGCATCTACTACTACTACTGTATTTATATAGATATAAGTATCTATATTCTTAGAAGAAGTAAGCGGCAGGCATTTCAGCAGAGGCTGATGCGATGGAACCAGACTTACGGTCTGTTCTTGTGAAGTGTCCTAAAGTCTGGACCCTTTAAGGTGCGGACACGACACATATCATGCAGGCGGGAGCGCATGCGATCAGTAATGCGATCACCCAGAGTTTCTTCGCGCGATGCTGAGCGGGCGTCTTCTTCTTGTCGTGATTTCTTGAGCCGCGAGATTTCCTTCTGGGCGTTGCCGGATTGGCCATCTGGAAAGTTTGTGGTGATGATTGTCGTCTTCTGGTCGTTATAGCGGCTGTTCAGAATGTAGCTGACGGTGTCCCAAACCCATTCTGATGATTTCACCGCGCCCAGTTCATCCAGCACCAGAACTTCAGCTTCAAGGATCGGGCGCAGGATCTCCAACTCCGTAGCTTGGACTGCCGGATTGTAAGAGTTCTGGATTTCTTTCAGCAGCTCGCGATAGTCGCAGAACCGGCAGGCGACGCCTTTGTCCTGCATGAGCGCCTGGATCATTCCGACTGCCAGATGGGTCTTGCCCACGCCAATGGAACCGATCAGCAACATCCCCTGTTTCTCCAGCGGATATTCCTGCACAAAACGGTGCGCGTCGCGGTGGGCATTTCTGACCGAAAGGGAAATCTCATGCATCTCCAGATTGAAGTTAGCCAGAGTGCAGTTTTTGTAGCGGGCAGGGATGCCGGCTTTTTCCAGCAGTTGCTGGTTACGGGCGGAGATGCGGCAATCACAGCGCGTCATGCGGCTGGCTTTGCCGGGGACCGCAACTTGTTTCCAGCCGGTGCCGTCACATACGGGGCAAGTCGCTAACGGCTGCGATTGATGCTGAGTTGCCATGATCTGAGAATTCTCTTCTATGAAAATACCACCATTCGCCAGCAGACGCGCTGCTTCACCAGAAAGGAAATCCTATTTGTACACAGGATTTACACAACGACTGCACCGTCGGCGGGCTTGCGAACTAAACACGAGG
>DASYKK010000132.1:0-3015 GCA_035995565.1 Candidatus Angelobacter sp. | reverse complement strand
AAGGGCGTGCTCAAGCCCGCCCAGTGCAAGCTATTTGGTTGTGAGTGCACGCCTGAGCATCCTGTGGGCGCACTCATGGTTTCTTCCGAGGGTTCATGCGCAGCGTATTACAACTACGAACACCGCAAGGCGATGGTGATGAGCATCGCACCCGTGGCATAAACGTCACCGCGAAAGCTGCTTCGCTTGCTGAAGTTCCCAAACCGGTGGTGCGCTTTCGCGAGCCCCAGATCGAAATGGCGCATGGCGCTGGCGGCAAGGCCAGCCGCAGATTGGTAGAAGGACTATTTATCCCGCTGCTTTCCACCAGTGCCACAGAATCGCTGGGTGATGCCGCGCACGTTGATATCGGCGGAGCACAGGTGGCGATCACCACTGACAGCTTTGTGGTCAAGCCCCTCACTTTCCCCGGCGGATCCATTGGCGAACTGGCAGTCAATGGCACCATGAATGACCTGGCTGTCTCCGGTGCTCGCGGCGAAGCGATGGTCGTCACCTTTGTTCTAGAAGAAGGATTGCCTACCAATCTGCTTGAGGCCGAAGTACGCGCCATGGGCGAAGCGGCACGCAGAGCTGGCGTAAAAATCGTTGGCGGCGATACCAAAGTGGTGGAGCACGGGAAAGCTGACCGCATGTACATCAGCACCACCGGAATTGGCAGGCCGCTGGGGGGAGTGAAGATCGATCCACGGTCTGTGCGTCCTGGCGACAAGGTGATCCTCTCCGGTCCCATCGGTGATCATGGCATCACGATTCTGCTGGCCCGCGGTGAACTCGATTTTGAAGCGGACCTGCGCTCGGACACGCGTTGCATCTTGCCGTTGGTAGAAGCGATGGTGCAGGCTGCAGGTCCGGGCATTCTCTGGATGCGCGATCCTACCCGAGGCGGAGTAGCCACGTCGCTCAATGAACTTGCCCGCGACTGCCGACTCGGCATCAACCTGCTGGAAGAGAGTGTTCCCATGCGTGATGCGGTACGCGGCGCCTGCGAATTGCTGGGTCTTGACCCCCTGCATATTGCCAATGAAGGCCAGTTCCTGGCTATTGTGGCGCCGGAATATGCCGATCTCGCGCTAAATGCACTGCACATGACTGAAGGCGGGCAGGAATCCAGAATCATTGGAGACGTGCGTGAGCAGCCGGCAGGATCAGTGTTGGTAACCACAGGTTATGGCGGAAGCCGGATCGTGGATATGCTGGTGGGCGATCCGCTGCCTCGCATCTGTTAGGGAATGGGAGTGAATGATTACGGCCAGCCAACCGTCGAACAAGATTCTTGCGGACAGGATTCTTGTTCCCCAGATTAAAGAGCGCCTGCTTGCGCGCAACCAGATCATGGAGGCGTTCTTCACGCGCGAAGCTCCGCGACTGGCCGAGGCCTGCCGGGAAATGTCAGAGCGCTTTTTAAAAGGCGGACGGTTGCTGGCGTTTGGCCGCGGGCCTTACGCAACTGACGCGCAGCACGTGTCCGTGGAGTTTGTTCATCCGGTAATCGTGGGTAAACGCGCGCTGCCGGCTCTGGATCTCTCCATTCTTTTTCGACCCTGGCTGGATGCGGTGCTTCTGCCGGAAGACATTGTCATGGGTTTTGGCCCGCCCGACGGCGATCCTGAGGTGATGGCAGCTTTGCAATCGGCGCAGCAGCGCAAGGCCATGACGTTTGCGCTGCCGGGCTCTGAAGGATCCTATGCCCTCCAAACTCCAACGCACGATCCCTTCATTCATCAGGAGCTGATAGAAGTTTTCTACCACACGCTGTGGGAGACAGTGCACGTCTTCTTTGAGCACCGCGAGCTTGGGCTTGATGTGGGAGCTTCGGAATTTCTGTACCCTTTTCTCGGCCAGCAGAAGCAGCAGACGGGCGACGCGACCGCTGAAGTAGCCGCTTCCATCAGCATGAAAGTCGGCGATGATTCCCGGTTGAGGGAACAATTGGCCCACGAGCAGGCGGAACAAATCACGTCGGCTGTTCAGGCGATTCATGAACGCGTTTCGCGCGGCGGCAAGCTTATCATTTTTGGCAACGGCGGCTCAGCCACCGATGCCAATGATTTCGCCATCGATTGCGTGATGCCTCCCGCAGGTTACAAGCCTATTCCCGCGGTCTCGCTTTCCATGGAGCCGGCGAATATTACTGCCGTAGCCAATGACATCGGCACAGAAGTCATTTTCCTGCGCCAGTTGATTGCCCAGGCGCGGCCCGAAGATGTAGCGATTGGAATCTCAACCAGCGGCGGCTCGCGCAACATTGTTATGGCGCTGGAAGAAGCGCGCAAGCGCAAGATGCTGACGGTAGCGCTGCTCGGTTACGACGGGGGTGAAATCCTGCGCCGCAGCGTGGCTGACTTTCCAATTGTGGTGCGATGCGACTACATCCCGCGAATCCAGGAGGTACAGGCGTCTGTGTATCACGTAATGCGGGAGATGCTGGAGGTGCTTGCCCGTGGCGAAGCTTGAGCTGTTTGGCACTCCGGGTTGCCCCTACACGCAGGAAATGCGTGAGGCGCTGGTATGGGACCGCCGCGACTTTGTTGAATACAACGTTGAGTCTGATGCCGATGCGCGCCGGCGCATGCGCGCGCTGGCCAACACACGCACCGTCCCCGTACTCGTGGAGGATGGCAAAGTCGTGGAGATCGGCTGGCGCGGTCATGGCTGCATGGTGGAGATGGATTAGCCTATGTCCACTGCCTGCTCCATTCGCGTTCGCGGGGTTGTGCAGGGCGTGGGATTCCGTCCGTTCGTTTATCGGCTGGCCCAGGCCAATACTCTTGCCGGTTGGGTCCTCAATGCAGAGCAGGGCGTTGAGATTTATCTGGAAGGCACCGCGCACGGGCTCGAAGCCTTTGTTCATGAACTCAAACTGAAACCTCCGCCAGCCGCCAGCATTGCGGAAATCGATGTTAAGCCGGCTGAGGCTCTCGGCCTGACAAAATTCACGATTCGGGAGAGCCAGCGCAGCCATCGTCCCACGGTGCGTATTTCGCCTGACCTGCCGGTTTGCGAGCAGTGTCT
>DASYKK010000131.1:0-2670 GCA_035995565.1 Candidatus Angelobacter sp. | reverse complement strand
GCAAAAAAAAGCCCGGGGGTTTAAATCCCCGGGCGTCAATGCGCGTTTCTAGGTTTGAATGATTTTTGGAGTGATAAAGAAGATCAGCTCCGCGGTTGAGGTGTTGACGTTGGTGTGCTTGAACAGATTGCCAAGGATCGGAATGCTGCCGAGCAATGGGACCTGCGAAATAGCCACGTTGTTCTGCGTCTGAATTACGCCGCCAATCACGACCGTACCGCCGTCAGAGACCAGCACCTGCGTGGTCGCCTGCTGCGTGTTAAGCGTGGGGTTCAATTGTGAACCGCTTACGCGGCTGAAGTCGGGGACCGTGTTTTCCACGTCGACGCTCAGAAAGATCGTGTTCTGCGCGGTGATCTGCGGTACCACGGTCAAGCGCAGGAAGGCTTCAACGTAAGTAACCGTGGGTGGGCCTCCCAACTGGGCCTGCGTTACCACGGGAATACGTGAACCCTGCTTGATCAGCGCGGAAATGTTGTTCTGGGTCACAATGTGGGGACGCGACAAAATCTTCAGCAGGCCTCGGCTCTCCGCCATCGTAAGAATGAAGTCAAGGCGAAAACCGTTCGTCGCGGAAGAGAATTGAAGGCCGCTGGTCGGCCCGGTTGCCCCCAGGTTAGAGAACAGCGGAATCGATTTTGCGTCGCCCGGCGCTGTGATGAATCTTGGGACCAGGCCCGTAATGTCAATCGGGCTGGGACCTGTGCCGCCGCCGACCGCGTTGTTGCCGCTGCCAAAGCTGGCGCCCAGCTGCGTGCCGATGTCGCGCGCAAACGTCCTCGTGGACGCCACCACGCGCGCCTCAATCTCCACTTCAGGAGTCTTGCGATCCAGCATCGTAATCAGCTCTTCAACCTTGGGCAGAACGGCGGGAATGTCTTCGATGATCAATGCGTTGCTGCGATCGTCAGCCACAACGTCTCCACGGAGCGAAAGGAACTTCTTCACTATGGTGGCAGCATCCTTGGCATGGCCATAGCTCAGATAACGAGTGATGGTTTGCTTGGGAACGGCCAGCGCTTGCGCATCCTGCTGGGCGCGCCGCGATTCCGCTTCCGTTTTCATGGTGTCCAGGGTAGCGATGCGCAATACATTGCCTTGCAGAGTGCAGGCCAGTCCGTTGTTGTCCAGCACAATGGCGAGCGCCTGGTCCCACGGCACGTCATCCAGAACGATTGTTACCGAGCCTTTCACGGAAGGATCCAACACCACATTCAAGCCGCTGATCTCATGGATCAGGCGGAAAAAGTCCTTCAGATCAAGATCTTTGAAATTCATGCCGAAGGGCTCACCGGTATAGCGGCCGGTGGTGCAATTGCTGGCGGCGGGCGCTGAAACTGCAACTGTGGTGCCCGCCGGTGTAGTTTGTGCCGCCTGCTGTTGTTGCTGCAACGCAGCATTAATGGCTGCTGGTTCGGCAGCCAGGCTGGCATGCGTGGCAAATGGCGGCTGGTTGATGCTGGGTAGTGCTCGCGCTGGACCGGCAAAGTGCGAAGCGGCAACGTCAGACCTGGAGCGTGTAGCTTCCACGGGCTTTTCTGCTGCCAGCTTTGTTGCCGCGACTGGCTCTGACACTGCCGGCTGTGGCGCGGCGTCAGCCGTGACCACGGCTTCTTTCATTGCCGGCATCGGCGCTGGCTTGGTCGTTGAACTCACCAACATGCGCACAACAAGCTTGTTTCCTTCAGGAGCAATCTGGAAATCGCGCATTTGCGCCATGTCCACAACCACGCGCGTTGTTCCTTCCTGATAGCGTGCGACACGCACCGACTTCACGTCGCTGCTGTTCACTTGAATTTCGCGAGCGCGCCCCTGGAGTACCGAGTTAGGAATATCCACGACAACGCGGTCAGGGTGCGTCAGCTTCATGGTCTTGGCCGTCATCGGGCCGCTGCCACTGATTTCGATATTTAAGCCGTCGCTTCCGCGGGCAACAGAAATCTTGCCAATTCGCGTCGTCGCTCCGGCTCTTTGTGCAGCAGCGCTGTCCTGGTTCTTTACCAGGACGCCACCCAGTTGCGAAACGGTGTCCGCGGCCATGGCGCTTACGCTGGCCAACAGAAGGATTCCTAGCAGTTGCTTAAGCCTCATCACTTTGTCTCCCCGTCCCGGCGGCACTTCACCACCGGTCATACGCGGCGTTTAAACGCCTGTCTTGACAAACTTCCAGCCGTTCAACATCCATTTCCCAACAACGGCTGGTGTTCCCCTTGGGTTCGGCCCTTGACTGCGTGCAATTTGGTGCTCGATCACAAACTTTTCTATTCTTACGAAGGCGGCACAAGCTTCTTCACTACTTCTCGCGCTGTCTCGCGCCCTAAAGCGTCTTTTACATACTCACGAAAGATAATGGAGTCGCTGGTGATCTTTTCCACGCTTCCCTGGAACACCTGATCGTTCTCTCTCAGGAAGTAGGTCTTCTTGATGCTGTTGGCGACCACTGCCATCATCTTGCCCGACGTATCTTTTACCGTGCCCTGCAACACCAGTTCCGGAATCACCAGACACCGCTTGCCGCTCGTGCAATTCGGCGCTGGCCTGCTGATCCCGTCTTTCGAAACAATGGGGCTCACAAAAGGATCTCGCCGTCCGTGCGCTCCGAATGCTCTGACAGAGGGCTTCGGTTTTTCCGCTGTCTGTGCAGGCGTAGTTTTTTGTGCAGTCCCGGGC
>DASYKK010000130.1:0-8560 GCA_035995565.1 Candidatus Angelobacter sp. | reverse complement strand
GGCATGGGCAAATACATTATCGGCGGCAAAGCTGCGCCGGTCCGCTGGATGCTGCGCCTGGGCGGACTCAAAGGCGACCAGGAACAGGGAGTAAAAGAGCTGACGCTTGTCGCTGATCACGGACGCTTTCTCATGCCTTTTGCCCGAATCCTGCTGGCTTTTGACGATCTTCGTCACAACAAGACGCAGGCTGCCCGCAAAAAACTTGAATGGCTCCGCGAACACTACCCCAACAATCCTCTCTTCTTGCAGGAAATTGCCAAACTAGACCATCCGTCCGATGGCCCGGGTCAGAACTAAGCGCCAATTCTCATTTACAATAGGACCATCCCAGATATAAACAGCCTGCCCGAACACTGCCCTCTGAAAGGTGCATTGTTGGCGCATCTGCGGGACATACCCTTTCGTACATCGGCAAAGCCCATGCGACCTGCTAGCATTCCGATACGCTGAAGGACCTTTTGGAGAGTATTTTGCATATCGGAAAACCCTTGAAAACTGCTGCTTTCCTCGCATTTGCCATGCTGGCTTTGACCATGGGCGCGTCCGCGCAACTTCAGCAGGTAACATCCAAATCGCCGACGGTCGAAGACAGGCTGGCCCAGTCCTACCACGCAATGTATGACCTGAAATTTCAAGAAGCTTTCAAGGCCGCTGACGAAGCCAAAGCTGTAGCTCAGGACGATCCATTGCCATACGTAGCGGAGGCATGGGTGGCATTTTTCCGCGAGCTCGACCGGCTGCACATTCTTCGCAGCGAGCTATTTGCCACCGACGATAGTTACAATTCCCGTGATGCCTACACATGGGACATCGGCAACAAGAAAATTTTTGACAGCAGCCTTGACCAGGCGGAAAAGCTGGCGCAGGACCGCCTGAACCGCAACCAGAATGATTCCCGCGCACTTCTGGCGCTTTCACTCATCAACGGCCTGCATGGCGATGATTTTGGGATCTTCACCAAAAAAGATCTCAAGGCCATTTCGTATATAAAGACTGCCACAACTTACGCTGAGAAAGTGCTCGCCCAGTCCCCGGATTCCTATGACGCTTACGTCGCCACTGGAATGGGCAAGGTCATTGTGGCGCGTAAAGCCGCTCCGGTGCGCTGGATGCTTCGTCTGGGCGGATTCAAAGGCGATGAAGGCGAAGGCGTAAAGGAGCTAACCCTGGCCGCCGACCACGCACACTACCTTGCGCCATTTGCCCGCCTCCTGGTGGTGTTTGAGGACGTGCGCTTCAAGAAAACTGACGACGCGCGCAGCAAGCTGGAAGCTCTCCATCAGCAGTTTCCCAACAATCACTTGTTCGTCGAAGAGCTGAACAAGCTGGGCCGCGCCTCAGCGATGCTGGTCCGTCAGGGTAATTGAACTCGCGCCGTCAATCTTTCCGCTGGGACCGTTCTGAACAAACACGACCGCGCGCAGGTCGTCCCGCTTCCAATCTTTGTCCAGTTTAAGCGGCACGATGGTTTCGATGCCGCCGTCGCGTAGCGTTCCCACTTGCCGCAGCTCGCGCACCACAGCCGCGTGGTGCAGCGTGCGTCCGCCGTTTTCGCCGGAGCCCACTTGAGTGGCTAAATTGTCTTCCGTGATCGCCAGCATCACTAACGCATTGCCGCCCGATGATCCCGCCGTGCCTTTGACCTGAATGTTCAGTTGGTCCGCGCCGTCCGACGCAAGTTTTACTTGCGCTGTTTCCAGTTGGCTGGCTTGCTGGCTGATCGTGCGGCGCGCTTGCGTGGCATCATTGCCCACAAACTCCACCGCGCCATCCACTACCATTTCAGGCGTGTACGGGCTGTCCAATTTCAGGGCGCGCGCATATTGCTCCTGTCTCTGGCTGAAGTCGGCCGAGGAGAACCGGTCTTTCCATCCCAGCGAATTCCAGTAATCAACATGAAAACCCAGCGGGATCACCTGGATGTTCTTTGCAGAAAGGTCATGGCTCAGATGCCCCAGTAGCTCATCCGCCGGCGGACAGCTCGAGCATCCTTCTGAAGTGAACAGCTCCACCACAACAGCTTTTCGCGGTGTGCCGGATTCAGTGGTTTTGGCCAGCACAATAGATACATAGATCGCCGCAAGAGCCAGAACTGCCAGTGCCCAGAAACGTATCATGCGCATTAGATCCACAGCTCTCCGTTTCGTTGCAGTTTTCCTTCGCGGTGGTGGTCAATTCGAGCACTCAAAAATTACTCCTTAGTAAACTTTTGTCTACCCCCACCCCCCTTATCGCATTTTTGTTGCAAGCAAAGGGTAAAGTGCAATTCGACAGGACTGTCAAAAGGCGGTCGAAGCCGCTTTTTCGCTTCGACTCGCCCTCCAATCCCTATCATTTTTTTTCTTCCTTCCAACTGCCGATTTTACTCTTTGATTACTAGCCGGGCCGAACTCATTGACCCGCGTGTTATGGCTGACGATCGGCTGATTCTTTTGTCAAAGAGCCCCAAACAGAACCGCCTGGGCGGTTCGGTAAACACATTTTTGTCGCGACGGAAAATATATCGCATTTTGTTCGCTATTTGTCAAGAGCTTTGTAGCGGTAGTTTGAGCGCAACCACCCAAAAACTCGTCATCCTGAGGTCCGTAAACGAGCAAGCGTTTTCTTCAGCTTGCGAGTACGGACCGAAGGACCTTATGCTTGAGCATCTATAAAGCCGCGCCGTTAAATAGCCGACCTACTATCAAAGTTTGCCAACCACCTACTACCGCCTTCCGCTCCTCACTCTTTCACCGCGATCCCCAGCGTCTTCATCTTGCGATACAGATGGCTACGTTCCAGGCCCAGCACTTCGGCAGCGCGAGTCACGTTGCCGTGGTTCTTGTCTAGCTTTTTCAGGATGTAGTCTCGTTCGTATGCGGCGCGGGCCTGGTGCAGCGTGGAAAAGCCCGCGGTAGAAGAGCGCCCACCTTCGCGATGGATCAGCGGCGGCAGATGCTTGCGCTCAATCTTGTGCGCCGTTGGATTCATGATCACCAGCCGCTCAATCACGTTGCGCAGTTCGCGCACGTTGCCCGGCCAGGAATAGCGGGTTAGCGTCTCAATGGCATCGTCAGCGATTTCGCGCGACCGGCGGCTGTAGGCAGCGGAAAATTCCTTCAGAAAATGTTTTGAGAGCAGCGGAATATCTTCTTTGCGTTCTCGCAGCGGAGGGACGTAAAAGGGAATCACGTTCAGGCGGTAGAACAGGTCTTCGCGAAAATTACCTCGGGAAATTTCCTCGTCCAGGTCCTTGTTGGTCGCGGCAATGACCCGCACGTCCACTTTCACCGGATCGTCATCGCCTACGGGAGTAAATTTCTGCTCGTCGAGCGTGCGGAGCACCTTGGACTGGGTCTTCAGGCTCATGTCGCCGACTTCATCCAGGAACAGCGTACCTTCGTTCGCCTTCTCGAACTTTCCTTCTTTGTCGCTGGCGGCGCCGGGCAGCGCGCCTTTGCGATGGCCAAAGAGCTCGCTTTCAATCCAGTCTTCCGGGATGGCCGCGCAGTTCACTTCCACAAAAAGTTTGTCTTTGCGCAAGCTGTGTGAGTGGATGGCATGCGCCACCAGTTCTTTACCTGTTCCGGACTCGCCATAGATCAGGACACGCCCATTCGTGGGCGCCATCACCGCAATCTCATGCCGCAAGGCCTTCATCGGGATGCTTTCACCCACGATAACGCTCTTGGCCTGGAACTGCTTTTTGAACTCGGCATTTTCCAGCCGAAGGCGGTGTGCTTCCAGGGCGTTCTTGAGCACGATCAGCGTCTTGTCGAGTGAAAGCGGCTTTTCCAGAAAGTCGAATGCCCCGAGCTTGGTGGCGCGGACCGCGGTTTCAATGGTCCCGTGTCCGGAGATGATTACCACCTCCGGCGGGTCTTCCAATTGCCTGATTTTTTCCAGAGTCTCCAGGCCGTCGATGCCCGGCAGCCATATGTCGAGCAGAACCACTTCGCAGGAACGCTTCTTCAATTGCTCGAGGCAGGCTTCGCCGCTCTCCGCCAGCAGGACTTTGTAGCCTTCATCTTCCAGCACGCCGCGCAGTGACTCACGGATATCGCGTTCATCGTCCACTACCAGGACGCTATGCACTCTGCGACTCCGATGCCGCCATTTCGCCGGCCAGCGGCAGCTCTACCAGGAACTTTGCGCCCGCCGGCTTGTTTTCTTCCACGCGGATAGAGCCGTGGTGATCGTCGATGATGCGCCGCACAATCGCCAGCCCTAGGCCGGTGCCGCGCTTCTTGGTGGAGAAGTATGGCAGAAACAATTTTTCTTTTACCTCACGATTGATGCCATGCCCGGTATCGGCAATCATGATCTCCAGACCGTCCCGGCCCTCCAGCAGCGACGTGGTGATATGAATCTCGCGCACATGGGAATCCTGCATGGCTTCAGCGGCATTATCGATCAGGTTGGCCAGTGCTCGCTTGATCGCCTCAGGATCGGCCATGGCCAGGGGCAAGTGGCTGTCTAGTTGTTTTTCCACCTGTATGCCGTCCAGCCTGCCGTTGAACATTGCCAGCGTGCCCTCAACTATTTCATTGATGTCTGCCGGACGCGGCTGAGCGGCGGGAAAACGCGCCAGGGTAGAGAACTCATCCACCAGCGAGCGCACGGTCTGCACAGCTTCCGTGATCGTTTCCGCGCAACCGTGAATCACTTTTAATGACACCTCATCTGGAACCAGCCCGCGTTCCAGATGCTTGCGAATACGCTCGGCGGAAAGAGCAATCGGGGTAAGCGGGTTCTTGATTTCATGGGCCACGCGCCGCGCCACTTCACGCCATGCGGCTTCGCGCTGCGCCTTCAGCAATTCGCTATAGTCTTCGAAAACCACCACATATCCCAGCCGCTGTATGCCGTGCTGCACGGAGGAAACTGTGACACTCACATTGAGCTTATCTTTGTCCATGGCAATTTCAAACTGTGCAGCGGTCACGGACATGCGGTCAGCGCGGCGGAGCAGGTGCTCCAGATCGGAGGCGGTTTCGTCATTGAAGACCTCCCGCAGCGTCGATCCGACCACGGGCGCTCCCCCGTTGGGCCAGAACATTCGCCCGAAGGCGACGTTGCTGTGCGTCACACGCCGTTGCGGATCGAGAGACAGCACGCCAGTAGGAATATTCTCGAGAATCGTCTCGATGTGCCGGCGGCGCTGCTCCAATTCAGTGTTTGATTCGGTCAGGGCGCGGGCAGACTGATCAATCTTGGTGCGGCTCGATTCCAGTTCCGCGGCCATGTTGTTGAATGAAAAAACCAGTTCGCCCAGCTCGTCCGCGGCGGAAACCTCAACGCGATGTCCCAGGTGACCCAGTGAAATCTCGCGCGTAGCCACGGCCAGCGCTTCCACCGGACGCGTGACCAGTTTGGCCACAAAGAGCGAAGACCATGTAGCCACAAACAGAACCAGCACGGTCAGCATCGACAATAGCAGCATGTACAGGCCGCGAATGCGCTTTGCCTCATGGCCCAGAATCTCATAGTCGTGCTGATCCTGGCTGATCTGCTCCAGCGTTGGAGAAAAATCTTTGGGCAGCGGCAAGCCGATCAGGATTGCCCCGGACTTTCCCGCCGGCGCTGTGGCCACAAGATATTCGGTGTTCTGATAGACCCATTTTCCCGGAGACTGCTGAAGTTTTTTCAAGTCAGGAAGGGATTGACGAAGCGCTGCCCACGGACGTGGCAGGTTCCAGCTGGCCACGGCGTCGTCATCGCGAAGCGCCAGCGCGAAACCATTTTGCAGCGTGTTCTGATGGCGGCGAAATTCATGCAGTACCCCGCTGTAATTGGCGGTCTCAAAAGCATGCTGGATTTCAGGAGACTCCGCGATATCCATTGCGGTGTGGCGTGCGCTGTTGCCCTGTGATGCGGAAAGCAGAGAGGCTACTCGCCCGGAGTCCTCATGCAATGCGTTGACCGGACTGGAAAACCATTTATCGATCGACCGGTTCATCAGCCCGTAAGAAAACATAAACATCACAATTACGGGTGCGAACGATAGCACCAGAGCGCCAACCATCATGCGAGTGCGGAAACGTGAACCGAGCACGCCCAGCCGCCGTTCAGCATACAGCTTGAGCAGATTGCGAAACAGGACGAAGGTGAGCACCACCAGCAGCAGGAAGACCAGGGCTGAAAGCGCAACCAGTCCCAGAGTTTGCCCGGCGGAATCTGGACGCAGCTGCTTCAAGTTGAAAGCTTGCTGCGAAAAAACCACTCCGAAAAGCAGAACAATGCCCAGCGCCAGCGGGATCAGCAGGGCGCGCCGCTGCGTCAAGGGAAGCGAACGATTGCTTTTATCCGGTTTCTTTTCGGACACAAAACAGCTCTCGCGTCTTTAGACAATCTACGGGAGTCCTGCGACTCATTATAAGCTGGCTTCTGAAATCCCGAACCCCGATCTAAATTCCCCGAACTTCTCTATGCGCTGAAGCTGGGGTGAGGGAGCCCTATTGCAACGGCTCCGCTTTAGTAGGCCTAACACAAATGTGCTTCTTTCTCGAAGACCGTAGCGATCCCTCGCTATGGCTCGGGATTTTAGAAAAAGTCCCTACTCCCCAGTATCAATCTGGGCTCGCTGTAGCCGGTCAGAGAAATCGATGTAGCAGGATTTCCACTGGGTATAAAAGTCGATCGCTCCCAGTCCGCCTTCGCGATGTCCGTTGCCGGTGGCTTTTGTTCCGCCAAATGGCAGATGGACTTCAGCCCCGATCGTCGGCGCATTCACGTATGTAATGCCTGCGTAAATATCGCGCATCGCGCGGAATGCTTTGTTCACGTCGCGCGTGTACACCGACGAAGACAGACCATAAGGCACGCCATTGGCGATCTCGATTGCCTTGTCAAAGTTGTCTACTGGAATCAGGCTGAGCACCGGCCCAAAGATTTCTTCCTGAGCGATGCGCATCTTCTCGTTCACATCAGTAAAGATGGTCGGCTCAAAGAACCAGCCATAAGCATGGTCGGTGGTGTTCAGGGCCTTGCCGCCAGCTTCAAGTTTTGCGCCTTCATTCTTGCCAATCTGGACGTACTTCTCCGTGGTGGCTACCTGCTGCTCATTAATTTGCGGCCCCATCTCTACGCTTTCATCCTGCCCGTTGCCTACCTTCAGCCGCTGAGCACGATAGATCAACCGGTCCGCGAACTGGCGATAAACGCCTTTCTGTACAATCACGCGGCTGGCTGCGGTGCAGCGCTGTCCGGTAGTGCCGAACGCGCCCCACAGAACGCCTTCAACCGCGAGATCAAGATTCGCATCGTCCAGAACAATGATGGCGTTCTTCCCCCCCATCTCCAGAGAGCAGGGTTTAAAACTCCGGGCCGCCGTTTCACCCACAATGCGCCCGACCTCGCTCGATCCCGTGAATGAAATTGCCTGGACACTGGCGTGCTCGGCAATCGGCGCGCCGACTTCCGGTCCAAATCCGGTCACCACATTCACCACTCCTTTGGGCAAGCCGGCATCTGTCAGGGCTTTTAGCAGATTCAGCGTTGAAAGCGGGGTATCTTCAGCAGGCTTGATTACGCAGGTATTGCCGCAAACCAGCGCCGGCAGAAGTTTCCATGAAGGAATCGCCATGGGAAAGTTCCACGGCGCGATCATGCCGCAAACACCAATGGGCATACGCACCGCCATGGCAAACTTGTTAGGCAATTCTGACGGCACCGTTACGCCGAATTGCCGCCGCCCCTCGCCGGCCATGTAGTAGGCCGTGTCCACGGCTTCCTGGACATCGCCGCGCGTTTCTTTCAGCACCTTGCCCATTTCGCGGGTCATCAGGCGCGCATATTCTTCCTTGCGCTCCAGGAGGATTTCTCCGGCGCGGTAAATGATCTCAGCGCGCCTGGGTGCGGGAACAAGCCGCCAACGCTCGAACGCCTGGCGAGCGGCGGAAACAGCGTCATCCACGTCGCGTTTGTCTGAGCGTTGAAAAACCCCGATCACGTCGCGCGTGTCCGCCGGGTTCAGGTTTTCGTAGGTCTGGCCGTTGCGCGATTCGACCCATTCGCCACCGATGAAATTCTTGAAGACTTTGGCTGCCATTGATACAGAAGTTGCCTTTCGCTGGAATCAAACCCTCTATCGTAGCAAGATTTCGGAGGTCAAGGGAAACCGCGGCCTTGGAAGAAGGTGGTCGTGGCGCGAGCGCAGTTCTACGATACCGACCGCCTACGAAATGCTGCCTGACAATATGGCCTTCTGGCCAATTAGCAACCCGAGAATAGCCGGGGCCAAATCTCCGAAAAATCCCCGTTGACTTCATTTTCTAGAAAGCAATCTAGACGCCCTCCGATGTGGACTGGGGTCAGGTTTTTGTAGTTGCGGATGTCGCATACAGCAAAGCCCATGATAACAGGGAGGTTGACTGCTTTCTGTATGCCGCGTACGGCCTGCAATGGCTCGCACTTTATAAAATTACCCTTATATCGACTAAAGAGCACTCTAATACTCTAGAATCTCAGAGTCTCACCATATAGATTCACTTGCAGATACTTTGAAAGCAGTAGAGCTTGATTCAAAGAATCTTCCTACCGCGGGCCAAGTAGTGAAAGGCAGTTGCCATGTCCATTC
>DASYKK010000129.1:0-18730 GCA_035995565.1 Candidatus Angelobacter sp. | reverse complement strand
AGAAGCCGCGGACCAGATTTTTAGTCAACTGAATGCGCGACAATTTACTACCGACCCCGCCCCGGACGATCCCAGCGCACTTGAAGTCCCGGTTAACGGCAAGCCGAAACGGATCAAGTTTTTCGGATCCGGACACATAGTAGGGACCTACTGCATGGGCACCACCAAGGGGAATTCCGTGGTTAACTCTGAACAGCGATCCTGGGACCACCCTAATCTGTTCCTGGTCGGCAGCGGCGTATTTCCAACGGTGGCCACGGGTAATCCTACTTTGACTATCGCAGCTTTATCGCTGTGGGCCGCCCAGACAATCAAGAAAGATCTGGGATGAGGAAGGATGTTTCAGTTTAGCTGATTAGTTACATCCATTGGACCATCGGCAAATACGCGCTTATGGATTTGGCGCACTCTCTTGCAGAAAAGCTCGTTCACGCCAACCTGTCGCACGCCAAAAGTGACGCCCACAATTCCGCCAGTCACAGAACGAAGGAGCTGCTTCGTCGCGGAGTTCTAGTGCTCGCTAAACCATTGAAATCACGGAAGAAACGAACCATCTGTCGGCTTGCTCATCTTTGGCGTGCCGCGAGAAATCAAAACTTCCTTAACCCGCCGCTTCGGCACCGAGTAGAATCTCGGTTCACGCTAAAGCGGCCGGATGGCACAAGAAGAAATTTCAATTCGGGACCTGCTGCACCTTTGCTTAAGCTCAAACGGGCAAGAGCACTGGCGTGACTTTGTGCATCGGACTCAGCCATTAATCGCCAGCGTCATTATCAATACAATCCGCCGATGGAAGGAACCCGCTCCCAGCCTGGTGGATGATCTGATCCAGGAGACTTACGTAAAGCTCTTTGCCAATGATCGAAAGGCTTTGCGGAGCATCAAGAATGAGTACGAAAACACAATCTTTGGATATTTGCGGGTGGTAGCTTCAAATGTTGTACGAGACCACTTTCGGCAGCCTAAAAATAAAGCGGACGAAATTGAGCTGAGCGATGCGATATTGCCGCCGGCTCCTGACGGCCAAGAGCAGCTTGAGTTTGCCCATAAGAAGGAACAGGCCAGGGAAATTTTAACGGGCCTCTCATCCTCTGAGACTTACCAGAGAGACGTGGGGATTTTCTGGTTCTTTTATGAGCAGGGCTACACGGCGAATGAAATATCCTTGCTGCCCGCCGTAGGTCTGACGGTGAAAGGTGTAGAAGCTGTCTTGTTTCGCTTGACCCGCTATATTCGGGAGAGACTGGGACCGAAGGGCCCTGAGCAGGACGAGTAAGTTTTGTATTTTCATCGGGTTTGACCGTCAAAAGGCTTCTGACGGAGTTTAACGTCTTAGGGATTGAAGGGGCAGCTTAAGTGGACCAGAAAGATTATTTGATAAAAGCGCCGCGGCCCAATTGTCCAGAGGATGACGTGCTCCAGGAACTGGCGGCCGGGATCCTGGCCCCAGCGCTGGCGCAGCAGACGATGCTGCATGTCGCGGAGTGCAAGCTATGCGCGCCCACGTTGCAGCGTTACTTAAGGGAATTTTCTGAGGAACAATCTCCGGAAAACGTTGCAATCCTGAATCAGTTGCAGAGTTCCAGGCCACAATGGCAAAAGAAGCTGGTACAGAAATTGATTGGTGGTGGGTATCGATTTTCCTGGCTGAAGCTTGTGCCGGCAACTGCTGCGCTGGCTGTGATTGTCTTCGCCCTGATCCGCGGGCCAGCTTTGTTGGCTGAATTCAAGGTGAAGCGGGCGCAAAAAGATGTAGCGGCGGCTTTTGCCGAGCGGCGCACTACGCCCATGCGTTTGACGTCCGTTGAATATGCGCCCTACAATCCGTTTCCGGTTGTACTCGGCTCGGAGAGCGGCCACAGTGTGGACGAAGTGCCGCCATCGCTGCATGATGCCAGCGGCGCAGCAAATAAAGGTCTACACGCAGCAAACGCCGACCCGCGCTGGCTGCAGGTTCAGGGTCGCGCCCTTTTGTGGGAATCCACGCCTAGCAGCCTGGAAAAGGCCGAAAAAAACTTTGAGAAAGCACGAGTGGCCGGACTGGCCACTCCCAGCCTGGAGATCGATCTGGCCGCCAGCTACTTTGAGCGCGACAGCCGGGCCGAACATCCTAACTTGCAACGCACGCTCAACCTGCTGAGTGAGGTTCTAAACAAACCTGGTCTGAGTAAAGGCGATCACGCGAGCGCCCTGTTTAACCTGGCCATCGCTTACGAAAAAACTCAAGCATGGGACCTGGCGGTGGAAACGTGGGAAAAATATCTTCAAGTCGATCCCTCCAGCGGATGGACGAACGAAGCCCGGCAACACTTGAAAGCCGCGCAGGGCAAAATTTCCGGGAAACATCAGCAGAGCTATTCAGATCCGTCTTTTTTTTTGCAGCAAAAGGCCCAGGGCACTCTAAGGCCTGAAGATCCTGAGCAATACCAGCAAAAAGCATTGAGCCATTGGCTCTCGGCTGCCGTGACTGATAAAGACGGCGATGCCGATCGCGCGGTCCAAGAGCTTGCACAGGTTTTCGCGGAGCATCAGGATTTCTGGTGGAGAGACTTTCTAAAGAACATCAAAACACGCGACCTTGACGCCGTTCGAGAGGTGAGCAGCGCGACATTGAGCAATGAACAAGGCAAGCATGACGATGCTTTGAAGCAATCACGCGCGGCAATGAAATTATTTAAGTCCGCCGGAAATCTTCCCGGAGAATTGCTCGCCCGGTTCCAGGAAGTGTATGCGTCGAGAAGCCAGCTGGACGGCGCTGACTGTCTGGCCAGGGCTGATCCTTTGGTGCATCGCTTAGCAACAACGCAATTTGTCTGGCTCCGCGCCCAGTCGCTGCTGGAAAGAGCGCAGTGCAGGAACTTCCGGGTGAAGCTAGCTAAATCGGATGCGGATGTTTTGGAGAGCCTGAATCTGAGTAAACAGTTCCACCTGCCCGTGCTCACCATGCGCGTACTCGGCATCCGCGCCGGAATAATACGCCAGCAAGGGAAATACGAAGAAACCTGGAAGCTTGGGGTTGAAGGCCTGCAAGTTTACTGGGAAGGAGCCTATCCGGTAGAGCGTCTGGATCAGTTTTATTCGGTCATGTTTCAAGATGCCGAAGACTCGGCATTTCCCTACCTGGCAGAGTCGATGCTGCGCCACATCATCGCCATCCGCACAGGTCCTGAGAACGGAATGCTCAAGAATCCTCTTAGAGAAGGGATGCTCCGCCTTGAACTGGTAAATCTTTTAAATGCACGCCACGCTGCGGGTGAAGCCGAAAAGGAAACGCAGGTCGCTTCGGCCATTCTGGAAACGGCAGTCCGTTCATATCCTGAAAACTTCCGGGTTGCGAGCAGTTTGAAACCTGCGGAAAACGATTTGGAGCATCAGGAGGCTGGGCGGGCTTTAGTCACTTTGAAAGCAATGGCTGGATTAGTCGAGCGCACGCAAAACAGGGAGCTGGCACTGAACTACTACCGGCTTCTGGGCCGTGTCCACTTTCATTTACAGCATCTCGACGACGCTGCTGCTTCCTTTGAATCGGCAATAGCGATTGCTGACGCAGGCCTTGAAGAGCTAAAGAACGATGCGGATCGCTTATCCTGGAAGCAAGCGACGGAAGAGAGCTATCGGGGAGCGGTTCGTGTTCTGCTCGCGCAAAAAAAGGATCGAGAGGCATTGGAACGCTGGGAGCAATACAAGGGACGAATATCTCAGCAGAGACCGTCGGGGGAAATCCCGGCCCCAGATACCATCTTAGAGACGAGGAAGCTAGTTTTGCAGTTTCCTCCATCCCCGGCGCTGCGCCTGATTTATGCCAACTTTGCGGACGGCGTCCAGATTTGGTCTGTGAAAAACGGACATATTCAAAGCAGTTGGGTAAAAGTCGCAAAGAACGATCTTGAAAATGAACTTCGCCTCTTTGCGGAACAATGCGCCACGCCGGATTCCAGCCTTGTTGACCTACAGCGGCAGGGACTTGAGCTTTATGAGCTGCTGGTGCAACCGGTGGCCGCGGAGCTCACCGAGTCGCAGACTGTGATTGTGGAACTGGATCAATCGGGATACGCACTGTCCCTGGAAGGACTCAAGACCCCCGACGGCCGTTATTTCGGCGCAAAATATTCGGTGCTTTACTCTCCCGGCCTCTGGATAGAGCAACTGCTTCGCAGTCCCGGGGCAATCGGACGTGCAGACTCTTTATTCCTTCTGGATGCAACACATTCTGCCGGCTCGAACTATCTTCCGGGCATGGAAGCAGAGAGGGCATTCATTGCAAAGGCCTTCAGCCAATCCACTGTGGTGGACGCTCAAAGCGCCAACTGGATGAAGTTGCGCCCTGAAATGGCGGCAAGCCAGATCTTTCACTATATGGGTCATGGGCGCGCATCGCGTTCAGGCACTGACCTGGTCTTGAATCAGAAGCAATCTCTTGGCGCAGCGGATCTTACGGCAGATCGTTTTGCCCATTCGGAAATGGTGGTCCTGGCCGCTTGTTCGAGCGGCAGAAGCGGCAAAGAAGGGTTACTGGACAATCAAAACCTCGTTCATTCATTTCTGGCGGCGGGCGTGCCCCGGATAGTGGCAAGCCACTGGGATGTGGATTCTGGCAGCACTTCTGAACTTATGGTGAGCTTTTATCGGCATGTTACTACGGATCGAACAGTCGCTGAGGCCATGCTTGATGCTCGCAGGGACGTGCTGCGACAAAGACCCCATCCTTATTATTGGGCCGGCTTCAGCGTAACCGGAAGAGTAAACTAACCTGATTACCGAATGACGGTACACTCTTTTCAGACCCAGCTCAGCAAGCGTTCCCAGCGTTCGGATACGGAGAAGAAACCAATGAGACGACGTGACATATTGAAGGCCCTCGCAACCGTGCCTTTCGCAAGCGTTCTGGGAAACTGCATGGTAGATCGGTCTGCAGCTCAGGCTGCTCCTCCTAAAGGAAAGAACGTCCAAACCCTACAGATCCTCCTGGAAGGCGCGTTTGCGGTTGTGCTGCAGAAGAACAAGGACAACCCCAATCGATTGATCGCATTTGTCCCAAGATTTGAGCCGGATGGACATGGGTTTGACCATAACTTCTTTTTTAACGATCCCACGACCGCCAGGCCAGCCATCGGAAAAGACCCGGCGGGATACCATTTTCAACTTTCAGGGCAGGGATTGAAGAGCTACCCTGAGACTTACATTGATGCAGGGTTCGCAGATTTTACCGCATACACCCAAAAATGGCGGTTGACAGATCGCGTGGTCACCATAGAACTTCCTTTTCCCAATAGCATCAATTTCAGTGGACGGCCGTTGCATGTGGAGTTTGCTTCCGGGCGACCCGGTCTGATGCCCACTAACTACATTCTGGACTATTACATTGAAGATGCTGAAAAGGTGAAACTTACCTGCTCGCAGCTGGGAGATAAGTGCTCTCCTTCTTCGAATTGCCCGCCGGGTGTGCTCAGGTACTTTTTCGGGGTTTCGCCAAGAAGCGATGACGGCGGTGAGAAGCATGCAGTGACATTCTTCAATATGATGATTCGTCGATGCTTTCCAGAACTCGAAGAGCATATTCTGGAATACATCGAACCCGCAGAGAAAAAAGGAAGCCGAACCTCAAGCGCATTACGGCCCAGGCTGATGCCGGGCGTTTTAACTTCTGACTCGCCGGCCGCACACTTGCTCGGAGTTTCGGCTGTGCTCGACTGCCAATTGATCGGGCCGGTGGTACACACAGGTGCAAAGCCCACTGGCGGGTAATCTCTACCGTCTAACCATTTGTCCCAGGTAGAGCTTCATCTAACGGGCTGGCTGGCCATCGCAGCCAGCCTATCGCTATTGAGCGTAAGTTTTCCCTGATGGCCGGTCCACCGAACGCCCCTCCTCGCGTCAAAAAAAGTTTAAAAACAGGCAGAACCCTTACAGGGAAATCCAGACCACCGGCGTCTTTTGAAACAAGCAACGGTCACACTCAATTTAGTGATGTGCCTGACAGGCTTGGGCGGAGAAACCCATCGCCGGGGAAAGCCGTTTGCCGTGACAGCGCGAATCGAGCGAAGAGTCCGCTGTAAGGAGTGGGGGAAATGGCTACCGCGCATTACATGGATTTCCATCAGTTCAATGAAACTTATCTGCATGAGCTCAGGGCACAGGACGTTACCACTGAAGCCCATTTTGTCTCTTACTTCAGCAAGATACTGAATAACAAGTTGCGCCGTCGCCTGGCTTGTCCGGAGCATATAAAGGATGTGCAACAGGAAACGCTTTTGCGGGCATGGGCTGCCGTGCGGGCTGAAGGCGGTATCCGCCAGCCGGAGCGCTTCGGCGCCTTTGTGAGTTCTGTGTGCAATAACATATTGCGGGAGTCGTATCGCACGCGTGCGCGGCTGAAGCCTCTCGACGATCTGCAATGCGATCCCACGGACCGCTCGCCAGCGCCAGACGGCATGCTTCTGGCGGCAGAAACCAAGACCCAGGTACAGAGAGTATTGGCAAAGCTCCCGTCGAAAGACCGCAAGATCCTGCATGCAGTTTTCTTCGAGCAAAGAGACAAAGACGAAGTGTGCCTCGAACTGGGCGTTAGCCGGGATTACTTGCGTGTACTTCTTCATCGGGCGAAGCGGCAATTTGTTGCGGAGTACCGGCAACTGGGAACAGCGGCTAAGAACCCGTCTTTGAGTGTGATCCCCCTTCGTGGCAAATCTGCTGTCACGGTGCGGAGACTGCGCCCCGATTCTCCAGCAGTATTCGCCCATTGCGGATGAACAATCTTGGATGAGCCAAAAGTGCAAGGCTGAGCCGGCGATTAAAAACGCTGGCTTTTTTACGATCGAGTGTATAGCTGGAGCGCTGCCCAATAATAAGGAGAGGCGTGGAAGCCGCCGGCGTGGAGCATGGCTAACTTGGCATGGCGAAGGGCGGCAGTCGCGGTCTTACCCTGCGTGAGTTGATCGTAGAAATCGTCCATCAAAGCCGGCGTGACAGCGTCATCCTGGTCCCACAGGGCCGCTACCACCTGATGAGCACCCGCCCGCATGAACGCCCACTCCAGGCCAATAAGCCCTTCCAGTGACTGTATTTGTGTTCCTACTCCCTGGCAGGCCGATATGGTCACCAGATCTGCGTTCAACCGCGATTTTCTGTCCATAATGTCTCGAGCCAGGAGCTTGAAATTGCCTCCTTTATCCGCCGATAGAATGATTGCCGATTGCAAAGGGTCGATTGCATTGGGGGTACCGTGCGTGGCGAGGTGAATGAACTTGTACCGGCCCGGCGAACTTTTCATATACGAATCGGGAGTGGCGTCATGTCCGGAGAAACTCATGATGCTGCTGGGCGAAAAGTGTTTGCGCACGCTTGCCATTTCCTCAGGAGCGTGGGGTAGCTCAACAAAATGCGGATCAGCCTGTGCGGGAGCGCCGATCAGCAGAAGCCCTTTGGCGGGTAAACGCTTCTGTGAAGACGTGATGAGAAGATCAATGGAGCTTGCATTCTCCAACTGGACATCCTCAATCCAGTAGTGGTCAGGCCCCTGCGAAGAGATCAAAGTTTCAAAATTAATGGTATAGAGTTTGCTGTCCGCAACCGCGATCACATGAGAGCCTGCCGGCGCGAGATCGCTAGCGGGCTGGACCAGAATTCCATAAAGCTTCTTTGCCGCCGGGCTGGATGCAAGGGGTAAGTGCTGCTGGATTTCCTGCGCGTAAGAATCAATGAGGGTATCCAGGTCCGGCCCTTTTATACCTAACGGTGACAGCCGCAGTTGATTGGCCGTCACGGTCCACAAATAGCATTCGTCGTTGGTCTCGAAATATGAGAGCAGCACTGCCTTGTCGCGGGCGAGATAACGGTGAATTTTAGCGAGCCAGACCTGGGCATCGTCAGCCGCCGGCGGCTTGGTGGTGGGCTTTTTCTCTTCTCCAAGCAACAAGGTACGGGCACGTCCTAGTTGGGCTACATGCAGCGCCCTGGCGTACTGTTTCTGGGCGATGAGGAAAGCCACGTATCCATCATAGACCGGCGTGTTGTCGCGCAATGATGTTCGGAATTCTTCATGCTTCATGGTATTCGCTGCCGCGTCCATGGTGGCGATACTGCGCTGGAACCATTTCTCGGCTTCAGCGCGGTTGCCCTGTGCGGCGTATACGCGTGCCAATCGTACTTGAATCAGCCAATTGAGCCGATATCGTACCGCGTCTCTTTGATGGTCGTCATTTTCAACCTGCTGAAGTAGCTTTTGCAGTTCAAGTATTGCCTTTGCGTAATTGCCCTGTTTTTCGATGATGGCTGCTTCGTCCACCTGCCAGTTCGTCAGGTTCTCGCCCGTCAGCCCAAGCTTCGAACCTTGGACGTGGTATTTTTCGGCTAACTCAAGTTGATGCTGGTCCAGCTTGACTACAGTCAAATTGTGCAAACATTTGGCCGCAATATCCGTGTCTCCAGCCTGGTGGGCCAGAGCGAGAGCATGACTGAATGCCTGTTCTGCCATGCCCGATTGTCCCTTTACGGCCTGGGCGTGACCGATGTTCATTAACCATCTTTGCTGGTTGGTATCTTTCAACTGAGAGGCTATTTTCTCCGCCGCCTCAGAATTTTGACTGCCGCTATTCAAATCGCCCAGGGTTAAATACAGATCACCTAAACTGCCCAAAGCCAATTCTTCCAGCGGAGGGGCATGCACAGTTCGAACGATAGCAAGGCACTCACTCTCCAAATCGATTGCCTCTTCATAACGCAAATCTCGGCTGGCTAACGATCCGAGAGTGGCCAGCGCGTAAGCCTTGAGAAAAGGATCCGGGTTTGATTTTTGCGCAGCTACCAGGCGCAAGAAATGCTCGGCTGTCTTCAACTCCTGCCGGACTATCGCACATCGGCCACGCGCATAGTTTAAGGCCCCAGGCTCCCCATTCAGAGCCGCTGCCTGAGCGAAGCGCTCTTCTGCTTGCGGGTATTTGCCGGACTGGCAGAGAGACAAAGCCTGAGCAAGTCTACGACGCCAGAGAATTTCAGAGGGGATATTAGAGGGAGGTTCAGGTACCAGAATCTCAAGCGCCGCGGCATATTGCCCCTTGCGGTTACGGGCTTCCGCGGTGAGGACGCGAAACCGCCAATTCAAGTCTGGGTAGCCTGCTGATTCTTTGAAGCCTGCTTCCGCAAGTGGAAGGGGTTGGTTGATATAGCCCTGCTGAAATAGAAGACGGGCCTCAGCATATCTCTTTTCCAGAGAGGCCCGTTTGCCTGTGCAGCCCGAAATGCTAAAGAGCAGTAATGCAACAATCCAGATTAGCCCGGCGGCAAAGGGACGCCGCCACCGACTGTTCCACCCTCGGTTCCGCCGTGTCCAGACGAGCACATTTGCACGCGGAACATCCGCAGGGTTCGCGAGTGCCGATGCACAACCAGTTCCGCCAGCCGAATCACGCCAAACTTGGGAATACAAATGATGGAGCCAAATCCCTGGATTTCGGATGAACCGACTTGCTTGTCCCAGTCGAGATGGTTTGCTGGCGAGAACCAGTAGTTTTCCCGGTCGCCCGACCGTTTGGGTTTCTTCCATTCCTTGACCAATCCGGACATGCCGCCGAGAGCATGATATGTGTCTTCCAGCTCCGCCAGCTTGTCGTCCTTAAGATGCTTCAGCTTGCCGCCCACGAGCCATTCGTCGGTGTGGCCGGCATGGTGCGCCTTAGCCAGCTTTGAATAGGTATCATGGTCGTGGAAAACGTGAGTGGCCAATTTTACCTCGATTGGATGACCGGCAATCCGGAGATTTTCAAAATAGCTGCCGGTGATGTCATAGCTGGCTTCGCTGCCATTGGTGGCGGGATGATAGACGGCCATGCGGGCAACAATGCGATCCGCAGTGAGCATGTCCGCAACGTTCAATCCCTCAACCACGGACCATGCATGAGTGGTGTGAATGCCGTGACAGTCATCAAAACTGCCGCCGACCTCCGAATAAGCATTCTTAAATGAGATAAGGCCATCAACGTTATACGCTGAGGCGCGGTTGGATCCGTGACCTCCGTGTCCGGCAAGGACAACTGCAGCTTGCGGGGACAGGCTATGTTTTTTGGGTCTTTCGAATTCGGCCGAAACTGAGTAGGCCGATGCCTGGTACATATGTTGCGAGTGGTGGCGCGTGCACTTCATTGTTTTTCTCCATTAGATTCACCCGGGGACCAAAACTGGGCATGAACACACGTAGACCTTCGTTTAGCTATAAGGTATTTTGTCAGCCCGAATACGCCGATTGTACTACTACGGCAGTTGTGGCGAAGAGTTGTCAGCCAGAAGGGAACAGGAAGTAGTTTTCAATAGCCGCTAAAGTGAAACTTAGTCTGTGAACTGTAAATCGAAAACGCCGCGACCTACTTCCTGCTGAGTGCCATCACCCCTCCGCCCGAAAACTACCACCGAGTACTGCCCGGACTCCAAGGCATCTGCCGGCATCGTAACTGAAGCAGTGGTGCCGACTTGTTTTTCAGGTAGCTCGATCTCATGCATCGCTTTCCCGGCACCGGATAGAATCTGTATACGGTATGACGTGAATTCGCCTTTCCGCGCATATTCCACATTCAGGCTCAGCCCGGAATTTCTGGGGACCCTTAACGTATTCGTTTCGTCCGAGCCGTGAGCAATCCCCGTTAGTACAGAACGTATTTCCGGCCTGGGTTCCTTTAGATGAGAAATGATTGTGCCTTGATGGACCGCTACGCCAGTGGCGAACAACAAGAACCCGAATATCGCGATGGTAAGTGGCTGACGCGCGTCCGTCAGCAGACGGGACATGAAACCGGGTGCGAAGGCGACTTGCGCGCCTTCAGTCCCAATGTGCCGCAGTTCGCCGATGAGCTCTGTCCCAGCCTTGACTTGCTGAAAGCAGGCATCACAACAGAACAAATGCTCCTCGTAAGCGTCACGCTCCGCGGCATTCAGTTCGCCCAATAAATAGCGCTCCGCCATGAGCCCTTTGACTGCTTCATCATGGTCGATCATTCTTGCGTTCATTGTCTTTCCTCTAGATACGTTTCACCGTCAGCGTTACCGCAAAATGCTAGTTACTCCTCTTCTTGTAGAGGTCCCCGAACCGACTAATGGCCCTGTGAAATAGCACGCGGAGGTAGTCCCGGTCCACTCCAAAGTCGTCACAAACTTCCTGGTTATCACGATCTTCAAAGAAACGCGCCTGAAGGAGATGGCGGTCTCTTTCCGGAAGCTCAGCCATGATGGCGCGCACCCGGGTGCCGTTCTGCCGGCGCTGTAGCAATTCTTCCAGCCCCAGTTGCCCATCAACCACGTCGGTTGACTCCAAAGAGTCATGCTGGTTGCGATGATCAACGCGGCGACTTTCCGAGAGAACGTTTTTACAAATGGAGTGCACGTAAGCGCCGAAGCCGGATGGACTCTTTACAGTGCCCGACTGGATGCCCACCCAGACACGGCAGAAAGTTTCCTGGCGCACATCCTCGATAGTCGCGGCGTCAACGCCACGAGCACGCAAAGTAATTCTCAGGCGCTCACTGAAATAGGCGACAAAATGGGCTTCGGTGGCAGGGTCGTGCGCCCCGAGGCGGCGGAGATATTCTTCATCAAAGGAGTAGAAGTCCACTGGCGTTCTTTCAAAACAGTATACTTCAGCCTTTGCTGCTGATTGCCGTTTTCTAATCCGCGCCGACGCCCTGAGAGAGGGATAACGCAACACAATGCCAGGTTCATTTGGCGTGACATCCCGGGATTGTGCAGTATTTTTCACTATAAAAGTCTTAAGTCGCTAATTCCCGTCACCGTTAGTGGAGCAACTTAAGTGACTCGCTCCAGCGCGGAGCTGGTCCGCCGTCTGATAGCTAGTGATATAGGAAGCGTCAGCGTTTCACTGGCCTCCATAAAAGGCCGCCACCGGGAAGGGTTGTGATCATCTAAGGGCAATAATATACTTGACTAACCAACATCCATTTGGTACTCTGGTCTTGCCATGAAACAGATCAAGACCTTACAGCAAGCGATTCAACACTTTAACGACCAGCAAGTCTGCATTGATACCGTTGCCGCGCTCCGCTGGCCTGAGGGTGTCACCTGTCCGGCTTGCGGTCACAAAGAGCACTATTACCTTAAGACCCAGAAACGCTGGAAATGCAAAGACTGCAATCGGCAATTCTCCGTCAAGCTGGGAACCATCTTCGAAGATTCCGCGCTCGGTCTGGATAAATGGCTGCTGGCAATGTGGATGATCGCCAATTGCAAAAATGGCGTTTCCTCATACGAGATTCACCGCGCAATCGGAGTCACCCAAAAGTCCGCATGGTTCATGCTTCACAGAATCCGCACTGCCATGAAGAATGGTTCACTTGCCAAGCTAGGCGGCCCTGAGGGTGGCTTTGTTGAAGCCGATGAAACCTTTGTCGGCCCTGACCCTCGCCGGATGCACAAGACCCGCAGAGCAAAGATTCTGGCCCTTGCAGCCAACGATCCTAACTTGAACAATCGCGCACCCGGAAAAACTATTGTCATGGGAATGCTTGACCGCGAAATGCGTCAGGTTCGCGCAATGGTTGTTCCGAATGTGAAGCGTGCGACTCTGCAAGAAAAAATCCTCAACAATGTGGAAGCCGGGAGCAAGGTCATTACCGATGATTTCACCGCTTACAAATATGCTCTGCTGGACAAGTTCGCTCATGACGTTATCAATCACGTTGAAGGATATGTGCAAGGTCAAGTTCACACTAACGGAATCGAAAACTTTTGGTCACTGTTGAAACGTGGATTGCGCGGAACTTATGTTGCCGTTGAACCATTCCACCTTGACCGCTATGTTGATGAGCAAGTGTTCCGCTTCAACAATCGCGGGAGCAAAGAAAAGCCTGTAAACGATGGTGAGCGTTTTGAAATGCTGTTGTCGCAAGTTGCCGGAAAGAGACTCACTTACTCTGCTCTGACTGGCAAGGAGTCGGAAACGACCGCCTAATCCTTTGCGCCGTCCTCGCGGGAAGCGTCCGAAGTCTTAGGACGCTTTTCTCTTTTGGTGCGCTTCTCTGCTTCCAATTTCGCTTTTATCTCAGAGTGCGGAACCTGGACCACGCGCCTCAGCAGGTTTTCAAAAGCCGTGTATTCACCGGATGTCTTGGGGTTGGACTTCATAAGCGAGATCATTTCACTTTGTTGCCGACAACACAAGAGGCGCTGCCGGAGCATCGGGGATCTCGCGGAGCATTGCGACAATGGCACTTTGTGCGATACCCAACAAGGCGATAGCGTCATCCAGTGTCAAATTTTCTTCCGGATGCATCAGTGGATTTCTATGGAGCGATGTTATCTGTCTGAGCGCAGCAATTACCTTTGGTGCCCCCTTGCCGCCATCTTCCATTTCCTTCAAATAGCCGCCAATATTGTTATTTGCAGGCCGAGGCGCTCCAATGGTTGCCACATCATAATATCGGCGTAAGACCAGTTCGGTCGCCCGCATAATGTGGAATCCAGCAGCGGTTCCCATTTCAAACGCAATACATTTGCCTGCCTCGCGAATTTCCGCCAGACATTCGGGAACCTTTTGCGGTAATTCTGACGGGAAAAGTACTTCAGCCCTTGCGATCAAATCGCCTGTGTCGTAGCCCCGCTTTTTTGTGACTAGATAAGCCGCTCCCACGTTCATTTCGGCAGTAAGAACCGCCTCGAACTTGTCGAGAGCGTTAGTAATGCTATATGAATCGTAAAAATCCAGTTCCCTCTCTTTGTCTGGCTCAATACTGAGCCTTTTTATCGCCTGAATTAGGGCCTGACCGGGAGCATGTGATGCCTTCAGGTTGTATGTGTAAACGCTGCCAGTCAGAAATTCGTTTAACGATTTCTCTGATCCAAGCAGAATCCACATCACATTTTTCAGAACGGAGCCATAGTTAACGTTCCTCAACTGCTGAAGCTGAGTACCCAATTCGTAAACATACGGAATAGAAATTTGCAGCATAGGCCCTTCCTTTACATGGGGCTGTCTACGCCTTCCCCCATGGGTATTTGAAAGAACATTATGCCCTGAGACTGGAAAAGTATTAGTCATTTGTTTTTTGAATTAGAGGGTATAATCCGCTCACCCCCTTTGAGATAGGAACCCCGGATCGACGCATAGATGAATCCATCTGAAAAATTGATGAAGCTTCTGGCGTCGGGTCTTTTGTCTGCCAAGAATGCCGAGAGAATCGCGCGCGTGTTCTGTGACGCGACAAAAATTGTCTACGAACGCCAGAAACAACTGAAGAAGCCGCAACTCAAAATGAAAGAGATTTCCTCGGCGCTCGTGTTGGCCGAATCGCTTCATTCCCAGGCATTCCGCTTCGAGGCGACTGGCCATCTTGCGGAAAACTTTGGGCAATTTGATGAAGGCAAGGCATTGACGTATTACGACCAAAAAGTGATCGGCACAGTTAAAGATATTCACGGGCGATCCATCGTAATTGACGACGACGGGATGAGATCGCTCTATAAAGACCCTGAATCCGGGAAGCATATTGTGGCTGCCGAAAATTACGAAGAAGGACGGGGAAAGCGGCTCCCGTGGATTCGATTTACGCTCCAAAACTCTCACGCGATCTATGTATCCGACAAGCGCATCAATGGAGCCTTTAGGCGCGTTTTCTTGTTCACCGCTATCGTTTCAATTCCACTCGATCCAAAGCCTCAGGTGTCGTATTATGTTGTTGTTGTGCGAGAACGCAAAAACGGGGATTTACAATTCGTCACTGCGTATAGCATGTTTCAAATCAACAAGTTCCTGAGCATTATCGCTTTAACTTCGCAGTTTGGGCAAAGATGAAGCGAACCAATTTTCCATTACCAAGGTGAATCCTGAAATCGTAATTTTTCATCATAAGAGTAGCCAAACCATACCAGCTCTGGTATGCTTTCGGCTGACTCCAAGATGGTGGGCAAGATTATCTTCCGGCCTAGCTGACGAGCGTCGGGAGCCACTTCTACCCACTGGAAACGTTAGCAGATATTTGTACGTAAAACGGTCCGCTCCGTAGAGTGGGCCGTTTTATTTTTGGCGTATAATCCGCGCTGCCCCTAACGCTACTCCAGCCACCACCCAATGATGCCCTTCAATGGGAATTTTCCGATCAGTTTTCCTTGATCATCTTTAGCTACCAGCATACCGGTACTGGCGTCCTCTTCGACCGTGGCAGTCTTAATTTTGATTGTGTAGGCTACGCCTGTAAGCTGGATATTCAAATGCGCCATGTTCACCTCATAAGTTAGAGAGATGATCATAACCCGAGTACCCCTTGGTTAGTCAAGTATATTATTGCCCATCTAAGTCCTTTGTTTGCATGTGGTGCCGGAAAGAGGGCGAAGGATAGCACCCTCGATCTGCCTTCAGCCGGGCGCTGCCAATCAGAGAGTGTCCAAAAGGAAACACACGTTTGTCTTTCCCCGGACATATCATGGCTTCCTACGGAAAGCAGGCGGCCACTGCACAACTCCACTGAATCCTGACCGTTACCAGCAGCTCCTGACCTTCCGTTCAAATCATCTTTAATTGGAGCGTATGTATGAAATTCAAGATCGTGATGGCAGTCCTCGCATTGTTCATGTTTGCCGGCGCTACCGGACTGGCTGCGGCCCAGGACACTAAAAAAACCACCCACAAGAAAACGCGGACGCTCACTGGTTGTCTCCAGAAAAGCGATGACGCGAATGAATACAACCTGACCACGGGCAAGGGCGGGACCTGGGAAATCAAGAGTGACGGTGTTGACCTGGCCGCGCATGTCGGGCATACCGTGACGGTTACGGGCGTGGTTTCCCATGCGAAAATGCATGGCATGAAAGAAGACGCCAAGGCGGAAGCAAAAGAGCACGGCATGGATAAGAAAGAAAGAGAGCACGGCCACCTGACCGTAACCGACGTGAAGATGGTGAGTGACAGTTGTAAAAAGTAATGTCGGCGGCAATCAGACCTGTCAGAAGACGGATATACCGGAAAATGTGACGCCCGAAACCCATCTTCTCGCGCATCGCGTGAAGGATGGGCCGGGCGGACTTTTTACACGAGAATTGTTAGAAAAATTTATGATCGCTCAAAGTCAACAACTCGCCAAAGTGCAAAGTTTTGCATTGCGGCGAACAAGTGCGCGAGCGAAAATGAGATTAAGTGAAGCGCATGCCCACTGCGTCCACCAAATCTAAATTGCAAATGGAACTAGAATTTATTTCGTAAGACGAAGCTTCAATCCACGCACCAACGCCAATTAATTTTTCTAATTTTCTGGCCCGCTTATACTTTTCGCGCTAAGTTGTACTCATTCATCAGCCCCTTCCGGGAACTCAACGGGCTGATTAGCGGACTCCAATTCAATAGCTGAGCAGCCAATTTGCCAGCGCGGCCATGCGGGCCACGCTTGCGCACCGGTCTGCCTGCATGCAACCGAACTGGAGCCGCAAAAATAAAAGAGGAGACAATGAAAAGCAGTCGACGGATATTCTCTGCATTTTTTGCCGGCATGTTCATCTTTGCAATTGCGCAGGTGAGCGCTTCGGCCCAAACCGCTGTTGCCCCAGTGGCTAACCCGTGCCCGCGCCTGGCACCGGGTAGCGTACTTCACAACCCTCCCAGCCTGTTCAGCCAAAAGGGAGTTCTTGTAGTTAGCTTCTCATACCAAACCACAACCGATGCCGATGGCAGAACACTGTTTTGCTTTATGACGCCCGATGGCAAACAGAACCCAACTTTGCACGTGCGTCCGGGCGACCACCTGATCGTGAACGTCACCAACAACGTGCCGGCTTCGGGTGGAATGAGCATGGCGATGTCCGCAGCCGATCAATGTGGCGATTCGGTGATGACCGCTACCTCAATGAACATCCATTATCACGGAACGAATACGGCTCCCATCTGTCATCAGGATGAAGTGATTCATACGATCATTAATTCCGGCCAGAGCTTTCAATACAACCTGGCGTTTCCCTCTGACGAGCCACCGGGACTCTACTGGTATCACCCACACATTCACGGAATTGCCGAGCCCGCGGTGCTGGGCGGAGCTTCCGGAGCGATTGTGGTTGAAGGCCTGGAAAATTTGCAGCCTTCAGTAGCGGGATTGCGGCAGAGGATTATGGTGCTGCGTGACCAAATTGTGGCAGGTGGACTGGCTCCAGGCGGAGATGTACCGTCATGGGATTTGACTCTGAACAATATTCCGATCGCCTATCCTGCGCTCACACCCACCATCATCCGGATGCAGAGCGGCGAAAAAGAATTATGGCGGTTTTCCAACTCGGCCGCGGACAGCCTGGTTGATCTGCAAGTGCTTTTCGACGGAGTTCCGCAGACCTTGCAGATTGTCGGTCTGGACGGAGTACCAACCGGATCACAAGATGGGACGCGGCAGGGAAAAATCGTGCCGGCCAAGCACATCCTGATTCCAACAGCAGGGCGCGCGGAATTTATCGTGCCCGCAGTTCCGTCATCCGTTAAGAAAGCAGTCTTCATGACTAACAGTGTTGTCACGGGGCCGACTGGCGACAACGACACACAACGAACCCTGGCAACGCTTCAAGTAGTGGGCGGCGCGGGCAATAACGTTAATAACGATGCTGACGGTCGAGCGCCGGCGGTAAACGCAGCGCCAGGCGTACAGCGCTTTGAGGGACTCAGGACTGCGGCGGTTAATACTAAGAGAAAACTGTATTTCTCTGAAGTGATCTCCGATCCCAGCGACCCGCTGAGCCCCACCAATTTCTTCATCACCGTGGAGGGAGCGACGCCAACAATGTTCGATCCTGCCAATCCGCCGGCAGTGGTCGCCACGCAGGGCACGGTGGAGGACTGGACAATCGAAAACCGGGCGACTGAGAACCATGAATTCCACTTCCACCAGATCCACTTCCTGGTGCTGTCGCAAAACAATTTCGAGCTCAACGGGACCCAGCAGGCAGAGAACATTAAAGGGCAATTCCTTGACATGATTCAGATTCCTTACTGGGACGGAAATCCTGCTCATCCTTATCCAAGCGTCAAAGTGCGCATGGACTTCCGTGGTCCGGACATCGGAGACTTCGTCTATCACTGCCACATCCTCGGTCATGAGGACAATGGCATGATGGCGGTTATTCGAGTGCTGCCCGCCGCCAACTCAAAACAGTCAACCCCAACGCCGAAAGCAACTGCTTCAATCCAGACGAACGGCTCTACCAGCGCGCCGGTTGTAACACCGGCCTACGCTACCGAGACGATTGACCGGACATTCATGCCCAGTTGGACGGAATTGGACATGCTGAAGTAGTCAGGCTGAATCGCACGTTGTCGTTGAGAGCACTGCAATTCTGCAATTCTCTTGCGGCTTCAGGATTTCCTGGAGCCGCATTTTTGTTTGCGCTGCAATTGGTTGTTCCGCCAATCAGCTAAACGGTTTCTGAAATGCCGAATGAAGAGCCGACTTTATAGAGTCTTCGTAGGTTTGGCACCTTAGAAAAGTGACAACTAACAGGCCTAGAAGTGATTGTTACGAAGGGAAAGGCCCTGTTTATTTGCATGTTGCGACGGTACAACAGCAAAGTGTTCCAGATTCCACACAAAACGAAACTTGATTTGGCTTTCTTAATATTCGAGCTACTCTGCTCCCCGCACAGCCCCTTCCGGGCCCTTCTTGGGCTGCTGCTAAAGTCGCACGCAACTTTTTTCCCATGGCGCGCTTATGACCGCTCGCCCAGGTACAGGGTGAAGTGTTGTCTCAAGCGACTTGGAAAGAAGTTCACG
>DASYKK010000128.1:0-4389 GCA_035995565.1 Candidatus Angelobacter sp. | reverse complement strand
TGAGAATTCTCTTCTATGAAAATACCACCATTCGCCAGCAGACGCGCTGCTTCACCAGAAAGGAAATCCTATTTGTACACAGGATTTACACAACGACTGCACCGTCGGCGGGCTTGCGAACTAAACACGAGGTCCCTCGAGTCTGTTCGCACAATGAAAAAAGCTTGTGCTCGCTCACGGCTCTCGGGATGACGCTGTTTTAATATCTAGCCGACCGCTAGTCCGCGGCGGTTCCCTTGGAAGGCGCTATCTGCTTTCCGCCTTCGGGGAAGATATCGAACACGTAATCGTGTGCCGCCAGGGCTGCCGGGCTCAGCTTGCCTGCCTGGACGCGCCTGGCGGCCTCTTCACGCGTCAAGTCGAAGATCGCTTCCAGCATCTGCTTGCCCTCTTGCTTGTTGGCCTGTCCCACCACGAAGAGCACGCGCGCGCTGTGTTGGATATAGTGCGGCGAAGGCAGCTGCTTCATAAGCATTTCCATGATGAGGTTGGCTTTTTCGCGATCAAAGCGGCCACGCTCGCCGCGACGGTCCTGTTCGGCAAAGAAAGCCTGTGTCCACTCGTTGTGATACGACCACAATTTGTCGAACAGGTCTTTGGTAAAGCGGGTGCCTGCCTTCACGTGGTCGGCATTCTCCGCCGGCTCAACGCCGTCTTCGGTCATCGCCGGACGCTTGAGATAGCCGTCTCTGGTGATGACGGCCTGGTGGCGCAGCAGCGTCCACAGCCATGAGACGTCGATTCGATAAGTGGCAAGGTCATTCATGAAGCGCAGCTTGAGTTCGTAATCGTCAATGGCCGCGGCGAAGTTGCCATTGAGGATCTGGAAGCCATAATTCGCTGCCATGTAAAACGCATGCTGAATGCGCTCGATTGTGATGTCGCCTTTGGGAATGCCGTAGATCGCCTCCCAGCGCTCGGGCGAGAGAAGTTTCTCCGGTGTATCGAGAGATTCTTTGGTGATGACCTGCGGCGTAATCTTGCCCTGAAGGTTCAGCAGACCGCGCGATTCAAGCACGCTGCGCTCAGCATCGCTCAGGCCGCTGGTGGCGGTGGGAACTGCCTGCTCTTTTACCTTGGTGGTCTCTTTAGGCGCATCAAGAATTGCCTGAAGCTGTTCCACCTTGGCCTGCAACGGCGTATTGCCCGCAGCCACGTAGTCCTTTTCCGGACTGGCGACCCAGCTCTGCCGGTAAACGTCATAAAGATGGCCTTTTACGCGTTTGGCCAGAATGTCTTCGAGCGTGGGCTGCTGGTTAGCTGTGAGAGGCTCGTCGGGAACGAAGATCAGACCCAACAGCCGCTCACGTAACTTGTCGACGACCATCGCGCGCAACGCCAGCGGATTGTAGCGGGAGCGGCCATAAGGATCGTTGGCCTGGTAAATCATTACCGCGGCCATGCCGCCGATAGGCGCGGCATTTTCCAGTTCGCCATTCTTCATGCCGCCCATCAGCATCATGAGAGCGTTGAAGCGCTGGTAGGCAATCATGTTGGGCGATGCCATGCCGATGGACTGCGGATCGGGATAGACGCCCTTGGGGTCGTCCTTCCAGATTTCGATCAGGCTACCCAGGTAGTCCCAGCGGCCCACGTTGGTGCCCAGCAGCCGCCGGCGCAGAGTCCATGCGATGGCGGGCAGCGTGCGGCCGGCGTTGCCCTCTTCATACAGCATCTTGATCTTGATAGTGCCTGCGGGAATTCCAATCATCTCTTCCAGCCGCGACAGGATCTTTTCCACGATCAGCGCTTCTTTAGGCGTTTGCAGTTTGGGTATGTAAAAATAAACGCCGCTGCCAGCGTTCTTGAGTGAGTCATAGTTGTTGAAAGCCCAGAGGGTGGTGACGACGATGGTTGCAGGAGCGGGTCGGCCAGCGACCGTTACATGGTCATAGTTGATATGGAGGCCCGGCGGACGGCCAAAGCGTGTGGGCCACTGCGCTGGTGGCTTGGTGATGTTGTAAGCGCGCGTCTTGCCTTTCTTCACCACCTCGTAAGGCTTGCCGGTCCAGTTACCGGCAAAAATGTCTTTGGCATTTTGCAACGCTGCAAAAACTCCCACCGGGACATTGCTGGGCGTGCCATCGGGCAGGAAATGAGTGGGGGAAGCATCTTCAAAGTCTGGCATATTCATGGGCGCCGGGCTGTTGAGCGCGTTGAACGCCATATCCAGTGGATGCCATGGGCCAGTCAGTTCCAGGCCAGGGTTCTTCAGCGGATGCGCGTCTTTCGGGACCGGCACTTCATCATTGAGGCGCCAGCGCCACTGGCTTTCACGTCCGAGGAAGTTATCAATCTGCCCTTGCACGATCTGGCGATATGTCCACGTGCCGCCTTTTATCGGATCTTCGAATTTCTCCTCCCACTTGGGCCAGCCATATTTCTCACGCACCGGCGCGGGCGATTCAAGAATATGGCGGCGCGCGGTCAAGGCGGCGGCGATCTCCGGCCGCAGCTCGCGCGTGAGCGTAGTAATTGCTTCCTGGACGTTAACATCGCGGCCATTTACTTTTTTGGCGCCGAAGAGATCAGGGAACTTCTGAAGGATGTCATTGCGAATCATAGGGCAAGCGCTCCTGAGCTGGCTTAAATGACTAAGCTAAATAATCGATTTTACGCCATACGGAGATCCTTTAGAATCCGGAAACCGGCCGCGCCATGGAACCTGCCCTTCGCCAATACGACTTTACGTCTCCACCGATCAACGTTTCGTGGCCGAAGAAGGTGGGAGTATTTCTTGGAGTCGGTTGCTTGATGTTTATTTTGCGCTGGGCTTGGAATGGCTTTTTCCACTGGCCCAACGAATCCCTGGTTCGTGCGCTCATTACGTCAGTCATCTTTGCGGCAGTATTTGTTTTTATGCAGTTTAGCTATTGGCTTCCGCAGCGTCTGACTATCGGCGACGATTTCGTCGAGGTCGGCACTCGAACCGGTAGCCTTAGGTTCAAGAAGCGTATTGGACGGGAACAAATCAAGTCCATTTCCGAAAACAGGCGAGGAGTCTATATCAGGGATCGTGGCAAATTTGCGGCCAGAATTCTGGGTTTGATCTTCATTCCGGCGCGCACGCCCGAGTACCAGGAGATCAAGTCGATTCTGAGTGGATGGGCACCAGTACAAGCCCAGCGGTGAATCTTTCGAGGTATCTGTCTCATCAAAGCAGGACGGCATATCTAGCCAAAATAGGCTAATTTCAGGTAAAATAACGGTTTACCGCGAAAGGTATCAGAGGGCAATGAAGCCAGCAATCCATCCTAAGTACGAAGAAACAAAAGTACACTGCGCATGCGGAAACGCATTTGTAACCCGGTCCACCCACAAGGGCGCCATTAACCTGGAAATCTGCTCGAACTGCCACCCGTTCTTTACCGGCAAGCAGAAGCTGGTGGATACTGCCGGACGCGTCGAGCGCTTCCGCCGCAAGTACGCCAAGTCCGATGCCGGCAAGGCCGAGGCAGCGAAAACCGCAGAGGCCAAGCAATAAGGCCGCAAGTTTTGATTGAGGCCTCCGCCGCGGCGGAGGCTTTGTTTTGTGCGGAAACCAATTTTCACCACGGAGACGCGGAGAAACAAAGGCTAATTTGTCAGATTCAATTTCGAAGGCCGAGAACATGGGAACTTTGAAAGATTGTTAATCAGTTCCGGTATGCACTCTCGTTATTCCGCCTTTATTCTCCGTGCCTCTGTGTTCTCCGTGGTGGGGGTAAACTGTAGCAAATGAAGAAATTCTGGGAAAATCCGGCCAGTGCCACCGTCGCACCGCAAGGCGCGCAGGTGCCGGACACTCTCCAGATCGGCAACGTGCGTATTGCTCCCGCGACAATTCTTGCCCCCATGGCGGGCGTGACCGACACGGTTTTCCGCCGGTTCATTCGCAACGCCAGCTTTGTGCGTAGCGCGCAAGACGTGATGGAGGTTCCTGAGGATGCCGGACAAGAATTGTCACTCACATCGCTGAATCAGGAGCAGACCAGTCTATGCACGGAGCCAGGCTCTTCAGCGGTTCTAAAGAATAAAGACGAAATTTCTGGCTGCGGCCTGTTGATGACTGAATTCACCTCGGCCGACGGGCTCTTCCGCACGCGCGAATCCAAGCGCAAACGCTATCTGACCTTTTACGAAGACGAACATCCCATCTCCGCGCAGCTTTTCGGCAGCGATCCTTACACGCTGGCCGAGTCGGCTAAGATCGTGGAAGACGCGGGCTTCGATCTGGTCGATCTTAACCTGGGCTGCCCGGCTAAGCGTGTCGTCAAGTGCAATGGCGGTTCGGGCCTGTTGAAAGACCTGCCGGTGATCGGGACGATCTTTGAGGCCGTGCGCTCCGCAGTGAAGATTCCTTTTACCGTGAAGTTCCGCCTGGGCTGGGATGACGAAAACATCGTCTGC
>DASYKK010000127.1:0-4203 GCA_035995565.1 Candidatus Angelobacter sp. | reverse complement strand
AGGGCGAAGAACGCCGATGCTGTCCAGCCCATTAACAGAAACACGGCGCAAGTCGCCATCAGGGTGGCAATGGCCATTCCTGAAATCGGATTGGAAGAAGTTCCAATCAATCCCGTGATGCGCGACGACACCGTTACAAAGAGGAACCCGAAGACCACGACCAATAATGCTGCGAAAAAGTTGTTTAGGACTGAGGTGTTTGCTCCGGTGACGGGGAAGAACGTCAGCATCCCCCACATTAGGAGCATCAGCCCGCCCGCGCCGATTAAGGCATATTTCAAAGGCAGGTCGCGGTCGGTTCTGCGCATGCTTAGAACGCCTGCAGAGCCTGCGGCTAAATCCTTGGCGCCTGCACGGATAGCACCAACAATCGTTGGCAAAGTTTTCAGCAGGGTAATCAAACCGGCGGCGGCCACCGCGCCAGCACCCATGGGCCGGATATATTGACGCCAGAGATCGTCCGGCGACATGTCAGCAATCAGCTTGGTGCCCGGATACAGATTGGTGGTAAGGTGCGATCCAAAGAATTTGATGGCGGGCATGACAACCAGCCAGGCGAACACGCCGCCTGAGAAAATCACACCGGCGATGCGCGGTCCGATGATGTATCCCACGCCAAGATATTCAGTCGTGGTATTGGCGCGGAATGAACTGCCCTTCAGCCAGTCTGGATTGTAGGTTGGAGTGCTAGGCCATGCAGCGAACATGTTTTCATTCTGAAAGAAGGTGTACAAGGCGCCTATACCCAGGCCGGCGAAGACGCGGCTGGCGAACGATCCACCCTTATCGCCAGCGATGAGCACGTCGGCACAGGCGGTGCCTTCGGGATAAAGGAGATTGCCGTGCTCTTTCACGATCAACTGACGGCGTAGCGGGATCATGAAGCAAACGCCCAGACATCCGCCAATTAGCGCCAAGAGCGTAATGCGCCAGTAGTCCAGTCCAAATCCCAGGAAGATTAGAGCCGGGAGCGTAAAGATGACCCCGCCAGCCACGGATTCACCCGCTGAACCCGTCGTCTGCACAATATTATTTTCCAGAATGCTGGCCTTGCCGAAGGCGCGCAGAATGCTAATGGAGAGAACAGCGATGGGAATGGATGCGGCCACCGTGAGTCCGGCGCGCAGGCCCACGTAGACTGTCACCGCGCCAAAAAGCAGCCCAAAGAACCCGCCTAGCACCACGGCGCGGATGGTGAATTCCGGTCGAATCTCGTCTGCGGGCACGTACGGTTGAAATTTTGGTTCTTCAATTTTCGCTGGTACGGTTTCGGCCACAGGTTCCTCCACGTCGTTTATCACGCGCGCATGAAATCGAGGGGCAAGTTAGCACATCCACACGGCTTGTTACAAATTGATGAACCACAAAGGCCATGAGCCGTCGGAGGCCGTCATTAGATTACACAACGAGCCTTCTCATCATTCGGACGGCTGGCTGTTGGAGCATTTCATTGCTTTCCCAGCAGCAACAAAGCTATACTCGGGCTTGAGCACAGCCTTCTACGGATTTTTGAGGAGGGTAGTCTTCAGTAGTAGTGCATTAGACCGGGCCCAGCGGGTTCCCCATCGCACCACACAGTTGCGCGATGCGATGAAAAGTGCGGTCAAAGCTGCTTCAGCCAGCCTGTTTTCCATCCTGTTTCCTTCCGACTGCCGGATTTGCCACTCTCCCCTCACGACTATTTCCAACCTTCCTGTGTGCGAGCCATGCCTGCAGCGAATGGTTCCGCTGGATGGGCCTTTGTGCCGAATCTGCGGCGAGAAGCTATTCCAAAACGTTGCGAGCGGCGAAGATGGCGTCTTGTGCGGGATGTGCCGCCGTGCCGAGCCCCGTTTCCGTCGTGCCGTTGCATACGGTGCGTATGAAGGTGCGCTACGCGACCTGATCCATCTTTTTAAATACAAAGGAACCAAGCCAGCGGGAAGGCTGCTGGGCAGCTTGCTCAATCAGGCAGTCGCGGCAATGGCCCTTCCGGATTCTTTGGTTGTGGTGCCGGTGCCATTGTGGTCGGGCAAGCGCAGCGCGCGTGGCTTTAACCAAGCAGAAGCTATTGCCCGAACTTTCATGAGTTTTCAAACTTCCGGCAGCATCCAATTGGATACAACGATCCTGGTTCGGACACGCGAGACGGCATCGCAGACCGGGCTCACGCGCCATCAGCGACAGACCAATGTGCGAGGCGCATTTGCTGTTCTAAAACCTGAGAAGGTCAAAGGCCGGAGCATTCTGATTGTGGACGACGTAATGACCACCGGCACCACTGCGGGCGAGTGCGCCCGGGTGCTGCGGCGGGCAGGCGCCAAAGAAGTTTTTGTGGCTACGGTAGCGCGGGCCACCAAGGAAGCAGCGAGCGTGTTGGCCATGGCGGCCAGCGCTCCAGCGGGACGAATCCCATTGGGAGGAGAACGGGGCCATGCATGAACGGGACAAACGAAGCAAACGCCATTACGGCGAAACCCCAAAAGAACCATCTAAGCCACGGAAAAGCATGATCATGCAGACTCCGGTCCTGGTCTTGAACGCATCTTATGAACCCATCAATATCTGTGCTGCCCGTCGCGCGATTGTTCTGGTTCTGAAGGGCCTGGCCATGCCGGAAGAGGAGAACGGGCACTTTCTGCATGCCGCCCGCCTGGCTATGCGTGTGCCCTCGGTGATACGCCTGCTGGAGTACCGCCGTATTCCGCACCAGACCAGAGCTTTGTCCCGCAAAAATATCCTGCTGCGCGATCGCAACACCTGCCAGTACTGTGGCGTGCTGCTGTCCTCCGGAGATTTAACCCTGGACCACGTGATTCCACGCTCCCGTGGCGGCTCTTCGACATGGGAAAATCTGGTGGCTTGCTGCCATCCCTGCAACCGACGCAAAGGCAACCGGCTACTAGCCGAAACCGAGATGAAGCTGTTTAAGGAGCCTCGGCCATTCACTCTCCATACAAGCCGGCACATTATGCGGATGATCGGACGCTCGGATACCAAGTGGAGGAAGTACCTTTTTTATTAAAGACTTCCATCGGCCTATGGCCGATGGAGTATGTCTCTGATTAGGGTTTTTTACCCCTGCAATTCCGAATATGAGCACCCTCGTGCCCCAGAGTAAATTGTGCTCTCTGGCAACGCCTGCAAATCATTCCTCATCAATCACTTAGGGCTCGTTCAATGCACGTTGGTTGGCCCTAAAAATGCATTTACCTTTAGTGCCTGAGTGCCTGCCGTTTCGTCAGTTAACTGTCGAAGCAACAAAATACAACGAAGAAAAGTTCCAAGGTGCGGTGCCAACGCGCCCGGGAGCTATTTACCCAGGGAGATTCGATGGCAGAAACGGTTTTGGACCAGATTCTGGATGATTTGCGTAGTCAAGCGGTGACACATTATCCCCAACGTGGTGAATTCAAGAATCTACGGGTTGTAGGCCATACCCCGAAGAATGACCATTTCATTTATGACGTCTGCATAGATTTTGCCGAAGGCAGCGAGAGGGTGGCAATCAAGATTTATCGGACGGGCAAAAGCGGAGGAAATGCCAAGTCCATTGCGCGGCAGGAGAATGCCAATCTCCAGTGCGTAAATCAGACTCTTACGGCGAAAAAGAAGCTCGATGGAGTACCCCGCCTTCTGGGCGACCATAGCGACCTTTGCGCGGTGGTAACCGACAAAGTGGCGGGACTGCCGGTCCAATCCATCATCATGAAAGCGGCTTTACTGCCGGGCTTTGCCGATAACGGCAGCATCGCCCTGGTGGCGCAGCGTGCCGGAGAGTGGCTTCGCAGTTTCCATCGCTCTACAGCCGATGCCCCGGAACCTTTCGACAGTGGCGCCCTGATGTCAAGTTTGGAAAAGCTTTGCAAGAGCTGCCAGGTTGAAGGCCTGGACAATGGCGCAGTTGAATTGATTATGAACGGCGCGCATAGCGCGCTTGCCCGCACCCGAAAGTCCCTGCCTAGTTCAGCAGTGCTTTGTGACTTTACCCCGCTCAATGTAGTGGTTACTGAAAAGGGCGTCGGGTTTTGCGATTTTGCCCGCATGAAGCGCCGCGGTAATTCTTTTGAAGACCTTGCCACTTTCCTGGCTTCAGTGGAAGCGCTGGAGAAGTATCCTTTCTGCAATCGCAGCATTACCGCGCAGATACAGGATAATTTCCTTCAGTCCTATAACGTGAGCCAGTCCGACGCAGCCATTCTGCGCGTTTTCAAGATGAAGGCG
>DASYKK010000126.1:0-22778 GCA_035995565.1 Candidatus Angelobacter sp. | reverse complement strand
GGCAACTCCACCCCAAACGCCTCCCGCACCCGCGAGATCACCTGCGTCGCCAGCAGCGAATGCCCTCCTAACTCGAAAAAGTTCTCCTCCACCCCCACTCTCTTCACCTTCAACACCTGCTCCCAGATCCCACTCACTATCCCTTCGATTTCATCTCTTGGGCCTACATACTTTTTCTGGTCGCCTGCTCCCAGACTTTTCGGTACCGGTAAGCGTTTCCGGTCGATCTTTCCGCTGGCTGTCAGCGGCATCTCTTCCAGCTCCACATACACCCCCGGCACCATGTATTCCGGCAATCGTTCCTGCACATATTTCCGCAGCTCTCTACTCGAGGTCCCGTCCTGCCCCCCTTTCAGAGTTACATACCCAACCAGTCTCTTCTGCTCCTCTGCGATTTCTTGCAATACCACTACGGCCTGCGCCACGGCCGCATGGTCAGCCAGCACCGCTTCAATTTCACCGGGCTCGACCCGGTATCCTCGTACCTTCACCTGGTGATCACTCCGTCCCAGGAACTCGATTTCACCATTCACCCATCGCGCGATATCCCCCGTTCGGTAGAGTCTTGATCCTGCTGTTGTGCATAAGGGGTCAGGAACGAAGCGCTCAGCAGTAAGGTCTGGTTTCCCCAGATAACCACGCGCCAAAGCCGCCCCACCTATATACAACTCGCCCGGAACATTTGAAGGAACCAGCGTCATCTCCTGATTAAAGATGTAAACCTGCGTGTTAGTTATGGGCTTGCCAATGGATGGGAGAGACGGCCAGTGGAGGGCAGGGCCTTGTAATAGCTCCGCTGTTACAACGTGGCTTTCTGTCGGTCCATACTGATTGTCCAGAGTGCAAGCAGAACACATGCTGAAAAGCTTTTGAATGCCCGGCGTGATCTTCAACTGCTCACCCGCAGTTATTACTTCACGCAAAGAAATCTGATCCAGCCTTGACGTCGCGGGTAATATCTCAGCCAACTGCTGTAATGCAACGAAAGGCAAAAAGAGCCGTTCAATGGAGGCGGCCCGCAGAAAATCCCACAACTGTTGTGGATCGCGTCGTAGCTCATCTTCCACCAGGACCAATGTCCCACCCATACACCACGTGGCGAACATCTCCTGAAACGAAACATCAAACGTCAGGGACGTAAACTGCAAAGTGCGACGCGGCTGTTCTGCCTGGCGGTGGGATAATTGCCATTGAATGAGATTTGTTACGGCGCGATGCACCATCGCAACACCTTTGGGCTTACCTGTGGAACCGGACGTGTAAATCACATAGGCCAGGCTGTCAGGAAATACGACTGTATTCGGATTCTCTTTCGTATAGTGAGCAATTTGAACCCAGTCCCTGTCGAGGCAGACGATGCTGGTAGTCTGTTGCGGCAGACACTTCAGCAGCGGTGCCTTGGTGAGGAGGAGCTTCGCCTGGCTGTTTTCGAGGGTGTAGCGCAACCGTTCTTCAGGATGAGTTATGTCCAGCGGAACATATGCTGCTCCTGCCTTCAGTACACCGAGCACAGCCACCATCATGTCAGGATCGCGGTTCAGGCACAGCGCAACCTGGGTTTCAGTCCCTACTCCCTTGCTCCTCAGAAAATTCGCTAATTGGTTTGCGCGCTCATTTAACTCTATAAATGTCAATGTGCGGGATCCATGTATGATCGCTGGCGCGTCGGGTTTCAACCTCACGTGTCGTTCGAATAGCTCATGCAAGGAACGATGATCCGCGTCTTCGTCCTGCGTTGAGTTTCCTTCCTGCAGAAGCTGTCTCTTCTCGCCTGGGGTCAGGCAATCTATCTCGTGGACACGATACGCCGGGTCGCCTACCATTGCTTGCATCACCTTTTCCAGGTGTTTTATCAAAAGGCGGGCCCGGGGCGGAGTGTAGAGGCCTGATTTATACTCCAACTGTCCGCGCAGTTGACCTTCTACCTCCCACAATGAAAGGCTCAAATCAAATTTTGCGATGCGCGAATTGATCGGCCTGACATTCACTTTAAGTCCGGGTAGCCCGATCTTCTCAAGCGGCATGTTCTGCAGAACAAACAACACCTGGAATAATGGGGTCGAATGTATGATCCGTTCTGGCTGCAACTGTTCAACTAGTAGTTCGAAGGGATAATCCTGGTGGGCGTAGGCTTGAATAGCCGTCGCTCGTGTGCGCTCCAGTAACTCCGTTACCGACGGATTTCCGCCCAGATCAGTTCTCAGTACCAGTGTATTTACAAAGAAGCCGATCAGATGCTCCAGTTCGCTGGCATTCCGACCGGCAATGGGCGTTCCAACTGCGATATCGTTCTGGCCTGTGTAACGTGCCAGCACAATCTGAAAAGCCGCCAACACGGTCATAAACAGCGTGGTGTTGCATTGCTGGCTCAGTTGTTCAAGCCGCGATGTAAGATCGGTTGAAAAACTTACCTCTTCCACCAGGGCTTCAGGGCCGATTGCACCTCTTACTTCGCTCTTACCTGAAATTTCCAATGGCTCTAATCCGTCAAGTTGCTTTTTCCAGTACTCCAACTGCTCTTCCAGTGGTCCTGCTGCCAGTGATTCGCGCTGCCACAGCGTGTAATCTGGATATTGAATCGGCAGTTCCTCAAGCGGTGAGGGCAGAGATTCGGAAAATGCTTCGTAGAGAGCCCGCAGTTCTTTGACCATCACTCCCATGGACCAGCCATCACTTACGCTGTGATGAAAGGTTAACAATAGCGTGTGTTCACTGCCATGAAACCGCAACAGTTTCATACGCAGCAGCGGACCTGTGCTTAGGTCAAATCTCTGCTGTGATTCCGACTGTTCCAGTTCGCGACGGTACGCCTCCCGCTCTCGTTCATCCCGAGAGCTCAAGTCGATTTCCGGCACCGGCACTTCGACATTTTCACGCACCACCTGAATCGGGCTGCCTCCAATGTTGGCGAAGACTGTTCGCAAGGCCTCATGGCGTCTCACGATCTCACGTAAGCTTGAAGTCAACGCTCCAACATTCAAAGGCCCGTGAAAATCGAGAGCCAGAGAGATGTTGTAGGCCGGGCTGCCAGGTTCCAGCTGATCCATGAACCAAAGCCGCTGCTGGGCATAGGAGCACGGAAAGTGATACGTCTTGCACTTTTGAGAATCGCTGGCGACATTGATTTCTACAGTGGCCACGAAAATCTCCTGATTCCTGATTGGTCTCTGTTTCGGAAAAGAATTGTGGGAAGTTAAAGCTAATCAACCGCGTAGGAGCTTCGATCAAACCGTCTAATCACAGGTTTTTGAGAAAGAGGTTGAGTTCCTGGTCTTTGTTCTTGTATCAACTGAGCGATGTCTGAAATCGTGGTGGCGCGAAACAAGTTACTGAGGGGTAGGTTGACGTCAATCACAGTGCGTATACGAGAGGCGACCTGTGTAGCCAGTAGCGAGTTGCCCCCCAATTCAAAAAAGTCATCAAAAATTCCAACCTTCTCAAGACCGAGCACTTCCTGCCATATACTGCAAAGAGCTTCTTCAGTGGCATTCCGCGCTGGAACATAGGTGCGTGTATTGCCATTCATTGCCGCGGTCAGGAAATGGTTTCGGTCTACCTTGCCATTCGCTGTAAGAGGCACCTCCGCGATGGATGTGATGGCTGCCGGCACCATATATACGGGTAAACGGGCCTGCAAATGCTTCCGTAGTGCGGTAATGTCGATTGCGGCAGATTGCTTGCTGTAGACGTAGGCAGCAATTGTCATGCGGCCGTTATTGTTCTGGTGCACCACCGCAATCGCTTGATCCACGGTCGCGTGCTCTTCAAGCGCCGCTTCGATCTCTCCCAGCTCAATCCGAAAGCCGTGCAACTTCACCTGTTGATCAATACGATCCAAGAATTCGATTTCACCGCCTGTCCGGTGCCGAGCAAGGTCTCCGGTGCGATAGAGCCTTGCCCCCGGCTCTTGCGTAAACGGATGGGGCACAAATTTTTCTGCGGTCAGTTCAGGGTCGCCCGTATAGCACCGGGCGAGCCCTGCGCCGCCGATGTACATCTCGCCGGGCAGGCCTCTCGGCACCGCTTCCAAGTTTTGGTCCAGCAGATATACCTCGGTATTCGCAATAGGTCTGCCGATGAACGGCGCCACATCACTCAGAAAATGCACCGAGTGTGCAGTTGTCACGACAGTGCTTTCCGTAGGCCCGTAATGATTAATGAGTTCAAATGGATATTTCTGTTTCGGAACCGGGTGTAGCCGGTCTCCTCCCGTAAGAATGACACGCAATGCTGCTTCTTCCCGCCACGGTACTCGTAATGCGGCCTCCGCCATTGGTGTGGGAAGGAATGAAATCGTAATTTCTTGCTGTAATAACCAGGAGCAAAGCTCGTCAGGCTTTGTGCGCAGATCGTCGCTGACGATGTGTAAGCTGGAGCCGGCCGCCAACGCTGTCCAGGTTTCCCACACGGCTGCATCGAACCCGTGCGCCGCAAATTGGGTCATGCGGTCTCGAGGAGACAAGCAATAACGGCTGTTGTGCCACTTCACAAGGTTCGTCAGACCAGCATGGGAAATCTCAACCCCCTTGGGTCTGCCTGTTGAACCGGAAGTGTAAATCAAATAGGCGAGATTCTGAGGCATGACATCTTTATTGAGGTTGAGACCAGATTCCCTCGATGGCCCATCCCACTCTCCATCGAGGTTAACGGATGACACAGAGGCCAGCTTCTGATGTGCAAAGCGTTTTTGAGTGAGCAGGACAGACGCCTTGGCATCCCCCATCATGAATTGCTGCCGTTCCTCTGGAAGATTTGGATCAATGGGAAGATAAGCTGCTCCTGCCTTCAGCACGGCCAACGCTGCTATCACACTCTCCATACCCCTGGCGAATTTCAACGCAACAACGGATTCATTCTCTACTCCGCGATTTGATAAGTAACGCGCCAACTGGTTCGCGCGGTAATTCAACTCGCCATAGCTAAGCTCCTCATCTCCATAGCGGAGAGCAACCAGATCTGGAGACCTCCCGGCCTGCTGCTCACAAAGTTGATGGACGCATGTATGATCGCCATAGTCCACCGCGGTCTGGTTGAGTTCTGTCAGAATATGCTGGCGTTCTTTAGCACTCAAAATTTCGATTTCAGAGATTTGTGTGCTGGGGGCCTTGACAATCGAACTGAGCAAATTACTGTAGTGCTCCAGAAAGCGCTCCATAGTGGAGCGTTCAAAAAGCTCAGATGCAAACTCTAACGTGGCGTTCAGCCCTCCGCGCTGTTCCGAAACACCGAGGTAGAAATCGAACTTCGCGTTCTGTGTCTCCGTAGAAGACACCTTGATCGCCAGGTCGGGCAACTCCAAAACTTCCAGAGGCGATTCCTGCAAGGCAAACATCACCTGGACAAGGGGGGAACGCGTCACATCTCTGCCGGGCTGGAGTGCATCCACAATTGTTTCAAAAGGCACATTCTCAAATGCATAGGCTTCCAGAGTGGTTGCTCTTATGTGGCGCAGGGCGTCTAGCAGCGTCGCACTCCCCGGTATGCTGTTTCTCAAGACCACAGTATTGACGAAGCATCCAATCAAGTTCTCCATTTGTAAACGACGGCGGCCTGCTACTGGTGTCCCAATGGCTATATCCTGACGGCCCACATATCGGTATAGAAGCACATGAAATGCTGTGAGCAGGGTGAGGAACAGCGTTGCTCCCTCACGCCGGCTTAGCTCTCTTAGCTCTGCGGTAATTTGCGGAGAGATCCGCAATGAAACCGTATCACCCACATAACTCATCTGCGCCGGACGAGCGTGATCGGCCGGGAATTCAAGCGGCTCAAGGCCATGCATTTGCTTTATCCAGTACTGGAGTTGAGCTTTATGTGCTTGACCCGCCGATTCCTGCCGTTGCCATTGGCTGTAATCTGCATATTGAATGGGCAGCTCTGGCAGGGGCTCTGTAGGTTTACCAGTATGTATCCGGTAGAAGTGACTGAGCTCCCGGACCATGATTCCCACAGACCATCCGTCGCATACAATGTGATGGACAGTCACCAGAAGAGCATGCTGTTGATCTTCTAGCTGCAACAGGTTGACTCGAAACAACGGTCCGCGCTCAATTTGAAAAGGAACTCCAGCTTCGACCTGAGCCAGGCGCCGCGCTTCTGCGGTCCTCTCCGCTTCTGGCAAATTCCTCAGATCCAGTCTTTCAATGGAAACCTCAGCTTTCTCTGCGATTTGCTGAACTGGCGTGCCCTGAATAGCTGGAAATGTGGTTCTCAAGACTTCATGGCGCGCCGCCATAGCCCTGAGGCTCATTTGTAAGGCTCCCACGTCTAACGGCCCAGCCAGATGCAATTCCACGTGCATGTTGTACGCCGGGCTTTCGGGTCGAATTTGATGAACCAGCCATAAACGCTGTTGTGCAAACGATAGCAATAAGGGCTTCGTTCGATCAGCTTGCTCTATATTGCAGACCTGCAAATCACAACTTTTCTTCCGGTTTCTGGCAACATAGTCGGCTACGCCTTCTACAGTCGGAAAGTCGAACAATTTACGCAGCGGTACTTCCACTCGCAGAGAATCGAATATTCGTGCAATGATGCTTATGGCCAGCAGCGAATGGCCTCCGAGGTTGAAGAAATTATCGTGTCGGCCAACGCCTTTCACGCCCAACACGTTTTCCCAAATGCCGGCGATAACTTCTTCTTCTATGGTGCGTGGAGCGGCATAGTTAACTTGGGGCGCAGTCTGCGACGGTTGAGGCAATGCGCGGCGATCCAGCTTTCCATTAGGAGAAAGAGGAAACTTGCTTAATTGTGTGAACACCTGTGGAACCATGTATCCGGGGAGCTTTGTTTTCAGGTACTCGCGCAATTTGCCGGTATCAATCAACGAATCGCATGGTCGCCCAATCACATAGGCAACTAGGTATTTGTCATGGATTTGGTCCTCACAGGCCAATACTACAGATTCCGTTATCTGCGGATGTGATTGCAAAGCCGATTCAATTTCACCCAGTTCAATGCGGAACCCTCGGACCTTTACCTGGTGGTCAAGTCTCCCAAGGAATTCCAGGTTGCCGTCTGCGACCCAGCGCACTCGGTCGCCAGTCCGGTATAGCCGCTTCCCGGACATAAACGGATCTGGAATAAACCGCTCCGCCGTAAGTTCGGGGCGATTCAGATAGCCGCGCGCAAGTCCCTCGCCTCCGATATATAGCTCTCCCGGCACTCCCACCGGTGTCAGTTCCATCTCCTCATCCACTACATACACACGGGTGTTGGCCAAAGGCTTGCCAATTGGGATGTTCTTTTCAAATGTGCCTTCATCTTTCGTGAGCCATGCAAGAGTTGAATAAGTCGTGTCTTCAGATGGGCCATAAAGATTGACTACCCGTTGAATGTTCCTGACTGAGTACACCTGCTCGACCAGCTTGCTTGTCAATGTCTCCCCCGCCAGGTTCACTGTGATAACCGACTGGGGGACGCCCTGCATTCGTAGCAGTTCCCGCATCGCCGAAGGTACGGTATTGACCAGCGTTACCTCGTCCCGCGCTGCTATCTTGGGCAACTCGAGAGCATCGTTCGCAATGATTGCCTTCCCGCCCCAACTTAGCGGGACAAAAATTTCGAAAACAGACAGATCGAAGCAGAGAGATGTGGAAGCCAGTACACCACTCAGTTCTTCCCCGCTGAATACTTCACGTGCCCAGTGGAGCAGCACCACTGCACTGGAATGCCGGATTCCGACGCCCTTCGGCTTTCCCGTAGATCCTGAGGTGTAAATCACATAAGCGAAGTTTTCACCATGTACCTCACATACCGGATCGGCATCTCTGCTGCCGGCGACTTTCGGCCATTCTGCGTCAACACAGATAGTCTTTCCTTTGTATGGAGGCAATTGCGGCTTCAGATTTGTCCGGGTGAGCAGTACTGAAGCCTCTGTATCTTCCAGCGTCCACGCGAGCCGCTCTGCAGGATAGTTTGCATCCAGTGGCACATAAACTCCCCCTGCTTTCAATATCCCCAACAATGCCACTACCATTTCCAGGCTGCGCTCTACGCAGAGCGCTACCCGCACCTCTGGTCGCACTCCGGCGTTCATTAAGTAATGTGCCAACTGGTTGGCCTGCCGGTTAAGCTCACCATAGGTCAACCTCTGCTCCTCGCACACCACCGCCACCGCCTCTGGCGTCCGCTTCACCTGTCCTTCAAATAGTTGAACTATGTTTGAATTGGCTGGATATGCTCGTTGAGTGTTGTTCCATTCAATCAACAGTTGGTCGACCTCCGGCGATGACAATAAAGGCAAATGAAAGACGCCCAACTCGCGATTATCAGGAATGGCTTCAAGCAGCGTGCGCATGTTTACCAACATACGTTCGGCTGTGCCTGCCGAAAACAGCCTGGTGCTGAATTCCAGCGCCAGTCGCAACCCCTCGTCTCGCTCTTCAACGATCAAATGCAAATCAAACTTGGCTCTTCCGTTCCCGACCGCTGTTGGCTGGAGTCCAAAGCGGTTGGCAGCAGTAATTGCCGGTACAGGCGGAAGCATCGAAAAGGCCACCTGAAAGAGCGATGGCCGTGCAGCATCACGCTCTAGTTGTAGCTTTTCTACAACTTTCTCAAAAGGAACCGCCTCCTGCGCAAGGGCCTCAAGGACCGTCGCACGTACCTGGCTGAGTAGATCGGCAAAGGTTGGATTCCCTGAAATTCTGGTTCGCAGGACGATTGTATTGGCAAAGAACCCTATCAGAGATCTAAGGGACTCCCAACTGCGGTTCACAGTCGGCGTGCCGATCGCAATGTCTTTCTGCCCTGAGTAACGGCTCAGTAGCAATTGAAGACATCCTGCGAGGGCCATAAACAATGTTGCCCCTTGTTCCTCGGCCATACGCCGGAGCTTTTGCGTATGCTCAGTGCTCAAAATGATGGACCGCTGCTCACCGCCGTGGTTATGCACAGTGCCACAAGGCGGATCGGCAGGCAGTTCCAGTACCGGGAGTTCAGCCAATTGATCAGCCCAATACTGTAACCCCTTTCGGATCGTCTCCTCAGGCAGATTGTTTTGCCAGAGCACGTAGTCCGCATATTGAAGGGGCAGAGGTGGCAGCATTTCGCCCCCAGTTGAAAGGACTTGATATGCGGCAACCAGTTCCTCGGCAAAGATCCTGAGAGACCACCCATCACAAATAATATGGTGAACAACCGTTCCCAGAATGTATTCTTGTTCACCCAGTTGAAAAATAGCAATGCGTAACAGTATGTCTGAAGCGAGTTCGAACGGCTGGGCAGCCATTTCCTGCAGCTTGTGCTCCCATGCATTGTCCTGCCCGAATTTCGGCAACCCCCGAAAATCAAAGCGGGGCATCTGGATGTTTAAGTGACGATGAATAGCTCGGACAACGCGCTCGCCCTGCATGACGTAATTCGTGCGGCAAATTTCGTGGCGAGCTATGACATGGTTAACGCTCTGCTCTAGCAACTCCAGATTTACACTGCCCGTCAGCCGCAAAGCCAGGATTTCGTTATAAGCGGTACTCTCCGAATCAAGATGCTGCAAAAACCAAAGCCGCTGCTCTCCGGAAGAAAGAGGTAGTTCTCCATCACCTCTCCGGCAAGCGGAAGGTCCTTTGACGGTAGTCCCTGTCTCGATTTGTTCCAACAGGGCCGCAGTCAAATGCTGCAGATTGTCACAGCTAAGCAAGCGGTTGACCGGCACCGAGATGTTCAGATCTCTTTCAAGGCCATGCTTGATCTGGATCGACGTAAGAGAATCTACTCCCAGGGCAACAAGAGGCAGCGACGGGTCCATCGCTGCAATCGGGACCCGCATAATGTGCGCCGCCAATTGCCTGAGGTGTCTCTGCAAATAGTCAAATCTTTCACCAGTTCCGAGCGATTGAAAGGCCTGCATAGTAATCGTCGGCCGTGGGGTAGCTGGAGTTCCAAAATCAACCGTACTGACTGCTATGGCTGGTAGGCTGCCCTTCAGAAATTTTTTCTTGCACAACTGGCGTTGTATTTTTCCGCTGGAAGTCTTTGGAAGACTGCCCGCGCCCAACAGAATGATTCTGCTCACCTGCAGTTCGTGGGCTTCGGAAACGGCTTGGCGAATGAGATTGGCTAACTCGCTTACCGGGACGGAGTAATGCCGGTTGAGTTCTGCCGCGATCACGAGTTGCTCTTCCCTATCTCCAACACAAAAAGCAGCAGTAGAATGACGCCGGATGGCGCTATGACAGGTCTCGATCGTTAGTTCGATGTCCTGTGGATAATGATTTTGTCCACGAATAATGAGGCAATCCTTCAGACGGCCTGTAACGAAAAGTTCTCGCCCTTGCAGGTATCCAAGATCGCCGGTGCGCAAATACGATTTATCGCTCTCATTTGCCAGGTGTGCTCTATAAGTCCGCTCTGTTTCTTCCTTTTGCTTCCAGTACCCCAGGGCTACGCTTGTTCCCGCTATCCAGATTTCCCCGACTTCATCTGGATTACATAACTGGTGAGTTGCTGGATTTACAATGGCTAGTTCCACAGGGCTTACTGCCCTGCCGCAGCCGACAATGACTTTCGAGCCCGGTGCATCCAAGCTCGCCGGCACAACTTTATTTTGTTCCAGTCCACTTATCGTTATGCAGTGGAAGACAGGCGTGTCGTCCTCCAGTCCGGTAGTTACCATCAATGTTGCTTCAGCCAGCCCATATACCGGAAAAAAGGTGCTGCTGCGGAAGCCACAAGGTGAAAATTTTCGTGTAAAACGGTCGAGCGTTTCGCGGTGGATCGGTTCTGACCCGTTAAATGCTATTTTCCAGCAATGGAGATCCAGTTCTTCCAATTGTTCTTCTGTGACTCGGTCGCAGCAAAAATCGTAAGCAAAGTTCGGTCCCCCGCTGTGGGTGCCGCGATATTTTGAAATTGCCTCTAACCATCTGAGAGGCTGCTGAACAAATGCGGCCGGAGGAAACAGGTATGCGGGAAACCGGCTATAGATGGGCTGAAGGATTCCGTAAATTAGCCCCATATCATGGAAATGGGGTAGCCAGTTGATTGAAACACTCTTGGAATCGAATCCTCCGCTCTGGTCTATGTAACTGAGGTTCGCCAACAGATTTGCATGACTGATCATCACTCCCTTGGGAGTGGTAGTGGAGCCGGATGTGTATTGCAGATACGCCACGTCAGAACCGTGAAGCTCTGTTTGAATCCAATCGTCGCTGCCCCCGACATCCAGAGTGTCGGTAACGAGGCAACCGCGGCCCGACGGAGACTCAAGCAGGAGGTTTGCCGCTGCTTGCTCGTGTTTGCAGGTGGTCAAGATCATCGCCGGACTGCAATCCCGGGCAATTGCTTTCAATCGCGAGATGTCTCTTCTGGAGTGTGGCGCATAGGCTGGAACGGCAGTCACGCCTGAATATAGGCATGCAAAAAAGGCTACAATGAAATCTAATCCAGGCGCGTAGCACAATAGCGCTCGGTTGCCTTGCAGGCGCATCTGTTGGAGACGGAAGGCCAGCGCCCGCGCGCGCTGGTCCAACTCTCCAAAACTCAGAATGACATCATCCACCTCACCATCCGAAAGCCAGTGATAGACAGTGCAGTCAGGATGCTGCGCAGCATGCTTTCGCAGTGCATCCACCAAGGTGGAGCACATAGCTGGGTTTGCTCTGGGATAAGTAGTTGCCATATGGGTACGCTTGGAATGTGGAGCCGCTGCGCCTCGCGAAATCAAAGCGCGCCGCGGACGGGCTCTGTCAGTGTTCGAAAGAAGCGAATCGAATTACTGGACGGGGTTTTGAAACTTCAGAACTTCAGTGCAGAAATGCTTCCATTCATCTGTATCACTTGTGAAAAGGATATCTTCGTCACAAAAGACGCCTAAGGTCAACGCGAAGTTGTCATGCAGGTATACGTGAGCTGGAAGGCCGCCGTCTTTGCAGACGTTTCGTTCCTGCCACTCTGGATATCTGCGGACCGTCTCGATCTCGACGGCTTTGCAATATGTGCTCATGGTTGCCATGGCAACTCCTTTGTATGTAGCAGTTAGGAAAATTTGCGGCAGCCGAAATCTGGCCAAAGACTTTGGCTGCCTTGGGGAAGAAGCCGCTTCGTCAAGCCTTGAGAGCTGCCTGCTCCATGTGTTTCCGTAGAGACAAAGGCCTCATGTCGGTCCAAACGTCTTTGATGTGGTTCAGACATTCTTCCTTTGAGCCGCTTTTGCCAGCATCCTTCCATCCTAGGGGAATCTGCTTTCCTACAGGCCAGATTGAGTACTGCTCCTCGTGATTGACTACCACCGTGTACATGCGTCCATCTTCTATAGTTTCCATTCTGAGTTCCTTTCTGCATGAGTTGTTAACAAAACCATTTTTTTCAGTACGATCCGCGTCTCCGCCCGGACAGGGTTACGCGCTGGAAATAGCCCGCAACCAGCGGATGGGGCTTTCAGCGAATGCCATCGGGACATCACGATGCACTCGAATCCTCCATAGACCCGCTGCAAGACGCCACCGATGAGTTCCATATCATGGAAAAAGCACCCATAGAGGGCCGGAATGAAATCGAGGCCAGGGCCGTGGGCAGCAGGGGCGCGTTTTTCGGCGGCATTTGCCAGCTGCAAACGGGCTGCGATGGCTTTCGCTTTAAGCTCCAGTTCGGCAAATGTAATACTCGCGGCTTCTTCTTCGCGGCGCACAAGAAAGCGAAATGCGGCCTTGTCGGGTAAATTCGCGGGCCGTTCGCGACAGCTTCGGCGAACAACCATACCGGCTGCAGTAAAGGAAATAGCTGACATGATGTGCTTAATAACGATCTAAAGAGAATGCTCTGCCGGGATCTGGCAACCCCCATCGAGCAACTCAGGGCAGTGGTTACTTATCGCGGCCCCAATGGACGGCTTGCCCAACGACAGTAATGTTACCGCCTTGAACTGGCATTGCATAAAATTGTAAATGGCTCAGCATGGGTTGCGCCTGTGGCGGCAGGTCATTCGTCCTGTCGAGGATGTAAGCATCGCCTTGTTTGCCGTCGATCGAGAACTGCAAGTCGACTTCCCCAGCGGCAAGGATGAAGCTATAGGCCTGCCAATGATCGTTTGCAGCTTCCCGTTTCGCAGCAACCAGCGGAACCTCAACTCCATTGGCCCTGAGGTAGGCGATGTGTGATTTCCGCGGAAAAAAAATGCTCATGTGGGCGGCTCGGCGGAGGGAACGGAGTTTTCCACGAATCTGCAACTGGGCCCCCTCTTGTTTCTGCGCGAGGATGTCAAACTGCGGAGCAGGCAGGCTGAGAACAGGAGCGTTTGCGGCGAGGTCCACGCCAGACTGCCAGGGAAAAACCCCTTCGGCGGCGCGCCGGAACTGAAAAGGTTCCAGGGCCTTCCCCAGGACCTTCTCCGCATTGGTCTGCAGCTGCCAGCGGGCCGTAGCCGACCCGGCGTTGAGATAGTAGTTGAGATTTGCCAGCGCGGGGTCGTGCATCGACTGTGCTGGCATTGCAAACTGGACGATGCCAGCGCATACCGCGACAGCGACACCACCCGCAAGCACAGGACGCATGGACCTCCGCGCCGGGACGAGAAAAAACAAAGGCATTGCAAGGATCGAGATCAATGGAACAATAAGGAACAACGAGAGCGTGCCCAGCCCCATATACAGCAGGTGCATCACGGGGACCCAAAGCACCACAAAAGGTAAAAGAGAGGCGGTTGTGACAATCGCGCCTGCGGCAAACTTTCCCGAAGACCAGCGCGCGCCGGCAACCAGAGCAGCTCCGGCAAGTATTGCGGAAAGCAAGAAAAGATAGACCGCTCCTGAGCGCGTCAGGGCAAGAACAGCGCTCACAAGGGTATAGATCGTGCAGTTTGCCAACAGCAGGCGCCATAATTCCGACTTGCTCGCGACAGCATGCACCAAGAATGCAGCCAAGGCTAAACCAAGGGCTATTACTCCCGTGACCGCCGGTTCTGGATGAGGAGGCCACCCGAGCCGCGACCCGCCTAGGTTGGAAAGGCCACGAAGATACACCACGGTCAGGAGTAGAGATGAAACCGGCAGAACCACCCAGCACAGACCCACGGAAAAAAGGGCTCGGAATTGAAAGGAAGCTTTGGGGCGGAGCAGCAACCCGCTCGCGACCAGTAAACCGCAGGCCAGAAGGAGGAGAATCCACGTGACCGGGGCCGCCCACCAAACCGTATACACCCCGAAAAGGTCAAAGAACACTGCATCCGTTTTAGCGTCGCAGGACGTACAGCTCCCAAGGGCGTGCGCCAGGGCAACGGTGTTGCTGAACTGATGCTCGAGACTTGCCTGGCTGATGTCTGCGAGATCGTCGAGCGGACCATGGTAGTAGTTGGCGTTGCTTATAAATGCAAGATTGTATCCTGTGATGCCGTGCGCCTTGAAAACCGTAAAATCCGTGTCGTTGGGAAGATGCCTGTAGATTTCATAGAGCAACGAATTGCTAACAGGGTGCGGCACGGATCGTGCATAGAGTCTGATCAAACCGGCATTATGCGCGCTCGTCTCAAACATCAAACTGGGGCCCGAAGTGCCACGAGCTTCGAGGTTGATCACCGAACCCACTTCTCGAGCCAAAGGGTTTTGCTCGATGAATGCCTTGGCACCGAGCAAGCCCAATTCCTCGCCATCGTCAATGAAAAAAAGAATTGGCTTTTCAGGAGCGTTCTGCCATCGGAAATACCTGGCAATTTCGAGGAGAATTGCGACTCCGGAGCCATCGTCCGAGATGCCGGGACCAGATCCTACCGAATCATAGTGTGCCGCCAGCATCAAATAAGGTCCGGGCTTTTTGCCTTTCAGGCGGGCTAGAATGTTGTGCACCTCGGCACAGGTGCCCCCGGCATTGCAGACAAGAGTGGACTGTACCTCCGGCGCATAACCGATTTCTTGAAGCATTCCAACAATGCGGTTGCGAACATCTGCATTGGCTGAAGAACCCGTGGGATGAGCAGGTTCGCCTTCAAATATCCTGGTCAGGGTATGCTTCAGCGCATCTGCGGCAGAAGCGTCGCTATGCAGCGCGGCGGGACCTTCGGCCAGCCAGGCACCCAGGCCTAGGAGGAAGAGGATCGGGATCGCAATCCCGAGTACAGGCAGCTGACCGTAACGGACAGCCTGAGTTGCGTCCTTTTGGAGTTGAGCTTTCAGGTTCACAGCTTGCCTTTCGTGCAGCCAACGAATCGCAGCAGATGTCAGGAAGCTGCCGTAGCCAGTCTACGGGCAGCTTGAGAATTCTGCTTTGCAGTCGCGGTTCATCGGCGAGGGCTCTTTCTGCGAGGATCTTTTCATAGTTATAGACCCAGCAATTTTCAGGCTGCATTTGCGAAAGGGATAGAAGCGCGACCTCAGCTTCGTATCCTCCCTCAGAGGCAGCGCCTGCAACTCTCCTTGTTCGACTCGCATGAAAATGCCTCATGCGAGGTACACGTCCTCGCTGCTGATGGCCACCAATCGCCGCGCAACTCTCTCTCCCGAAAATTTGTTACCCGGCTACGCCAGGAATGCTGCGCGGAACTACCGTAGTGTTCTATTGGAATTTGCTGCTGAAAGGAGGGAAGATATCGAAACTATGTCGGAAGAAAGGCTGTCGCCATGAGCAGTCCCGAGACTGCCTTGTGCAAAACTAGCTTCCAGTGACATGAGAACATCGCAGGGGCCTGGTTCGCAACTGGCCTCAACATAAAAGAAGGGAAAAGCACCTGTCCATTTGTACAGGCTATGGAACTAAGCATATTGTATAGCCTTGGAACTAAGCATACTGTCGCTTTCGCGCACCAAGGGACGGGAATGTCGGCAGAGAGGGTTACGTGAGCGAACCGATAGCGGCAGCAGAATGTGACGCAATCGGCAAGGCACCCTGAAGGGCCAGAAGTTCACGGCGATTTCTCACATCCAACTTGCGCAGGATATTGGAGACGTGAAACTTGGCTGTGCGTTCGCAAAAGCCGAGCGCGTCACTGATCTCCTTATTGGAGAGGCCGGTCTTGATCAGAGCCAGTACGCGGTCCTCCTGGATCGTCAGGAGGTTTGATATTTTTTGGCCGCAGAGCAGATCATTCATTCGCTGGGCATACTCCGCCAGCAATCTGGGATTTGCGCAGAGCTTTCCCTGAAGGACCGCTTCTAAAAACATAGCGAGTTCGCGCTCCCATGATGACGAGACGGGGAGAATGCCGCGCACCCCCAGGTAAAGCGCACTCATCTCCTCGTCGGTATTGTCCTTGGCCGAGAGTAACAGCACTAGTGGGATCCCAAGGACCCGCACGGACCTGCAGAAACGCGCCCAGCCCCGAACAGAGCAGCCATCGATCACCAGCACCGCGCGATCATAGCTCGAAGATCTGGTCAGAGAGTCAAACGGCGCAACCATACACTGCATCGACTTTACATCTCCCACAATCCGAGCGATCGAATGAAATACGGCAGGGTGATTGGTTTGAACAAATACAGCTATCATTGACTCAGAAATTGACTGTGGCATCGTTTCCTCCCGGAACAGAAGGCGTCTTGATATCTCCATGAAACAGCGGCTTTGCCACAGCTGCTGGCCCATCCATACCGCGATTCCGGCTGGCACACGCGATAACCGTAAAAGGCGAGTTTGCAAGCTCTACCGACACAGAGCGCTGGACCAAAGAGATCGAGAGCACGAGTCGGTGGTTTCTCTCGCCAACAACAATTCCTTCAACTCCTGCGAGCGGACCTTCACGAACCAATACGCGTGACCCGACCGGGGCGTAAGGGTGCCTCTCTGTCGGCAGATTCGAATTAGCAAGCTTTTGAATTGCCAGCATTTCACCTTCGTCAATAGGCCAAGGGCCGCTCTTGGATCCGACAATCCTCATTACACCCGGGGTCGTAATGATCGGGGCCGAAACTGCACTGCCAAGTCTACAGAACACGTATCCAGTAAAAAAGACGGTTTCAATAATTTTTTCACGATCAGACCATCGCGCTTTGCGCTTCTGAACAGGAACAAGTCCTTCGTAACCCTTCTGGCGAATCATAGTCGCTACCGCTAGTTCGTGCCGTGGTATGACCTGAATAGCGAACCAACCCACATCAAACGCGTTAATATTCATCGATCCTCCTGCGTAGCAGTAGAAGTACAACACGTTTGTCAGCAACCCTTACAACTTTTGACCTATTAGCCGATCAGAGTAATTCAGACGATCCTGATGATTTCCGAGTTGTTCACTGTTGACATTATTGATTACTACCAGTCCCAAAATGGAACCTCTGCGCATATTGGTCGGGGCCGATGCCCATTTCAGTAGATCGTCGCGAATCTCCACTTGGCTTAACGGGGTTTGCGGACGCGGAACAGTCGCCGGATCGCGTCGGTAAATCCCACCGGGAATCGAGGGTAAAGCCCTCCATCAGAAGCAGCTTGTCGATCTCGTCTGGCGGCGCTCCACACTGTTCGCCCTGTGCCTTGACCGTCAGCTTCAGTCTGCGGATCCGTTGTCCAGCTGGTCTCTTTTCTGCAGTTGTTGCAGCAGATCCAGTTTCGCTGTCTCGTAAGCTTGCTTGTACGTTTGTCGTGTCTTTTTGCTTGGATAAGTCGAACCTTCTAAACGGCTGATCAAAAGGGCAAAACATCCCGAATAGCAGTGCTTTTGGCCGCGTTTGAATTGTGTACAGAAGAAAGCTGCGTCTTCAAGGGCTCGGCCACGTCATAGAGCAAAAGACATCAACGTTCCCAGCAGCAAAGAAGTCGCGGGCCGATTAGGCCGCGACGATCCTGTACGAAGGAAGAGAGAGTCCGTCATGAAAAAGTTGTTTTGGCCCCATTTACCCCGACCTGGAACGGCTTCAGTTTGGAAAACCGCTGGCCGGAAATGCTTTTCCGTTATTCAACCTCACGGTCCCCCGCGCATCCTCATTCCTGCCAGGATAGAACTTCGCAAGGAGCATCTCTATGTTCCCAACCACATGACTTCGTAATGCATACGTCGATGCGTCGGCTGCTTACCTGGATCTTGATGGCGACAGGTATATCATTTGGATCATGGCAGAGTTCCCTGTAGACCAAGTTCGCGCCGCTTTTCCCGCTTTACAAGATGGATTTCTCTTCTTTGATAATGCGGCGGGCGCGCAGGCGCCCGCTACAGTGCTCGACGCCGTAGCCTACCATCTTCTTCATCGCAATGTTCAAAGAGGCGGACGATATCGCCAGTCGCAGGAGGTGGACCAAGCCATAGCGAGCGCCCGTTCAAGCGTTGCCCTGTTGGTCAATGCCCGGCATCCCGGAGAAATTTGCTTCGGCATGAATGCGACCTCTTTCATGCGGCTCATCAGCCTCGCCATCGGTCAATCGTTGAAGGATCGCCGTGAAATTATCGTCACCGATCTCGATCACGAAGCCAACATTGCTGTCTGGCTGGCCCTGGAACGTGAAGGCGCGAAAATTGTCTGGTGGCATTTTAGAGACGATGGTCGGCTTCATCCCGACGACTTGGAGAGGCTACTCTCCCCGCGCACCCGGATCGTGGCCTGCACCCTGGCTTCGAACGCAATCGGGTCAATTCTCGATGTAGCCGACGTCTCTCGCCTGGCGCACGCCGCCGGAGCCGAGGTGTTTATCGATGCAGTGCATTATGGCCCGCACGGGACCATCGACGTGCAGGCGTTTGGCTGTGATTATCTGGTTTGTTCAGGCTATAAAATCTTTTCTCCCCACATGGGATTCCTTTGGGGCCGTCGCGAAACGCTTGACGCTCTGCCCACCTTCCGTGAAGAATTTGTACCCAATACCACTCCCGCCAAGCTGGAGATTGGAACGTATATCTATGAAAACGTCGCCGGCATGGATGCCGCCGTGCTTTACCTGGAAGATCTCGGACGGCGTATCAACCCAAACGCCACCTCACGGCGTGCCGCACTGGTCGCCTGCGCAGAGGCCATCCGGAGTTACGAAATGCAACTCTCTTGCGCCATGCTGGATGTGCTGGCGAAGGTGAACGCGACGGTATATGGCATTACCGCAAAGGACCGGATCTCGCACCGAACGCCGACATTGTGCTTTAATCTTCCCGGTATTTCTCCGGATAAAGTTACCGAAGCGCTGGCGACCCAAAACATCTGTGTGCGCGATGGCCACATGTATTCGCCGCGGCTGATGAAACGATTGGGACTTAGCCCGGAGAGCGGCGCGGTGCGAGCGTCACTGGTGCACTACAACACGCTGGAAGAGGTACATCGCTTCGGAAGCTCCCTGGCTAAGATGACAGGTCACTAAGAGACCATTTACTAAAAAGATCAAGGAACCCATGCTGACCGATAACAGAATCCTGGAGATCCGTTCCCGCTTCCCTATCTTCCAGCGCAAAATCTATCTCAACAGTTGTTCCCAGGGTGCCCTCTCAGATGTCGTACAGGCCGGCCTTGATGATTACATCGCGAGTTGGCACGAGCAAGGATCCCCCTGGGAAACATGGGTGGACCACTATGAGGCGGCGCGAACCGCCTTTGCGCAATTCATCAACGCCAGCCCGGACGAAGTGGCCATTGTGACCAGCGCCTCGGCTGGCATCAACAGCATTGCCAGCGCGCTTGATTTTCGTGAGCGGAACAGAGTCGTGATGGGTGAGTTTGAATTTCCTACCATGGGCCATGTCTGGCTTGCACAACGTGCCCGGGGAGCGGACGTTCAGTTTGTGAGCGCGGAAGACAATCGCATCCCGGCCGTCAATTACGAACGGATGATCGATCGCAAGACGCTCATTGTGCCGCTCACGCATGTGTGTTTTAAAAATGGTTATCGTTCCCAGGTAGGCGCCATTACGCAAATGGCCCACCAGTCTGGCGCTTTGGTAATGCTTGACGACTACCAGGACTGTGGAACTCGTCCGGTGGACGTGAAGGCGATGGACCTGGACTTTTATGTAACTGGAACTTTAAAGTACCTGCTTGGTCCACCCGGCCTGGCCTTCATGTACGTGCGCAAAGACCTGATTTCGGCGCTGGTGCCCACAGTCACCGGATGGTTTGCCCAAACCAATCCGTTCGCTTTCGATCCCCAACATATCGATCTGTCTCCCACCGCCCGAAGATTCGAATCAGGCTCCCCTTCCGTGCCCAACGTATACGCGGCCATGCCGGGTTTTCAACTGCTGCAGGAAATCGGTATGGAGAACGTCGCAACACACATCAGGAAACTCACGCAATCGCTGTTGGACTCCGCGCTCGATCTGGGTATCCGCGCCAAGACGCCGGGTGATAGCACCGGACCGCTGGTGGTGTTGCAGTCCAACGATTCAAATCTACTGGTGCAGAAACTCGCTGAAAACGACATCGTCGCTTCGAATCGTCACGCCGGCTTGCGCATAGCGTTTCACGTGTACAACACCCTGGATGATGTGAAGGCGGTCATGGAAGTTCTCAGGAAGAACGTCAGTCTTCTGGTTCGTGAACCCGCCGGTGTCGGCAGTGATGATTGATCGCGAACATTCAGCAGTTCGTGCCGCTCTGGGCGAAGAGGTTCCGATGGCGGGTGGCGAAGGTCTTCAGCGCCGCCTGAGCCAAAGGCAGCTCACCATGATGGCGATAGGCGGTGCCATCGGAGTCGGTTTATTTTTGGGAAGCAGCGTTACCATTCGCCTCGCCGGCCCCGCCGTCATCGTTTCTTACCTTTTGGGAGCTGGTATCGCTCTCATCATGTCGTATGTTCTCACTGAGATGGCTGTCGTTCATCCGGTTGCGGGCGCTTTCGGCGTGTATGCGGAGAAATACCTCAATCCGTGGGCAGGCTTTTCCGTTCGGGCTACTTACGGAGTCGCGCAGATCATTGCCATTGGCGCGGAAGTCACGGCCGCCGGCATCTACATTTCTTACTGGCTGCCAAGTGTTCCGCAATGGGTTTGGCTGGTTTTGGTTTCAGCCGCCCTGGTGGCGCTCAATTCGATGCAGGTCAACCGCCTGGGTGAATTCGAATATTGGTTCGCCATGATCAAAGTGGCCGCGATCGTCGCCTTCATTATTGCAGGGCTCGCTTTGATCTTTGGCGTAAGTTCTTTTGGCGCAGAACCCAGGCACGCGATTGGACTGGCCAATCTAACGCAGCACGGAGGCTTTTTGCCGGCGGGATGGAAGGGCGTATGGCTTTCTCTGACCATCACGGTCACCAGTTACATGGGAGTGGAAATCATCGCGGTCACGGCGGGAGAAGCCCAGCATCCGGAAGTGACCATCCCGCGCGCTATGCGGAACATTGTTTATCGGCTCATTGGGTTCTACGTGCTGGCAATTGCAATTATGGTCACGATGGTTCCCTGGAACCAGACCGGCAGTTCGTCCGCTTTGTCCGGCAGTCCTTTTGTCACGGCATTTGCTGCGGCACATATTCCCTTCGCCGCGGCGATCATGAACTTCGTTGTACTCACGGCTGCACTTTCAAGCGTTAACACCAACCTGTACCTTTCAACTCGAATGCTTTTCTCTCTGGGCCGGGGCGGCTATGCTCCAGAATGGATGGGCAAGGTAAGCAGCAACGGGGTTCCGCATCGCGCTCTGGTGGCGTCAACCGCGGGGATCGTCGCAGCTATCCTGCTGGCCATCTTTGCGCCTAAGAATGCTTTTCTCATGCTTTATGGGACGGCGGTGGCCGGGATGCTTTTCGTATGGCTGGTGATTCTCACCACTCACCTTCGCTTTCGCCGGGCCATCACCAGTGAGAAGTTATTGAGTTTGCCTATGCGTTTGCGGGCGCACCCGTTTTTCACCGTGATCGGTATTCTGCTGCTGCTTGCGATCTCGGTTACAACGTTCTTCGTGGACGGCTTGCAATGGTCGGTTCCTGCGTTTTCTGTTTTCCTGGCTGCTATCTCCCTGCTGTACCTGCGCAATCGACCACGCAAGGAGAGCGTGCGATGATCCTGGCCAGCGACGAACTTTACTCTTCCCTTCACCGCCAATTTACGGGTGATCTACTGCGTCCAGCCGATACCGGTTACGAAAATGCGCGTATCGTTTGGAATGGAATGTTCTCTCGTACGCCTGCTTTGATTGCACGATGTGCCAATGTAAACGATGTGCAGAACGCGGTGCGGACCGCGTCAGAAGCTGGAGTGCTCACTGCCATCCGTTGCGGCGGACACAGCCTTGCAGGCTTTAGTACTTGTGATGGCGGTCTGGTGATTGATTTATCACAAATGCGGGAAGTCCATGTCGATCCTGACGCGCGCCGTGCGCAGTTCGCCGGTGGGTGCTTGCTGGGGTCGGTGGATACCGCAACGCAAAAAGCTGGGCTGGTTTTTCCGTCGGGCGTGGTTTCGCATACTGGAGCTGCAGGCCTGACTCTGGGCGGAGGGACTGGCTGGCTCACCCGACGGTACGGATTATCTTGCGATAACGTCGAGGGCTTCACCCTGGTGACTGCGAATAGCTCCATCGTGCATGCCAATGCAAAGGAGAATTCGGATCTATTCTGGGCGTTGCGCGGAGGGGGCGGAAATTTCGGCGTGGTGACGGAATTCGCAGTAAAGCTTCATCCGCTTACGTCCGTGGTGCTGGCTGAAGGATTGACTGCTGAAGCCGGCATTCGTCCGCTTCTTGAACTCTGGCGAGATTTCATGGCTGAAGCCCCACACGACTTGAAATGGAACATCAATCTGCGCCTTGCTCCCCATACGGAGAACGTTCCTCTTGAACTTCGCGGGCGCCCGGTGGCCAGTAGTTCCGTGCTTTGGACGGGCGATCCCGAAGCTGCGCGTCCATATCTGGAACACGCGCTCTCCCTGTGCAATCCAGATTCTGTGCGCAGCAGAAGTTTGTCCTACTTGAATCTGCAGACCATGGCTGATTCGGATTTTCCCCATGGCC
>DASYKK010000125.1:0-7504 GCA_035995565.1 Candidatus Angelobacter sp. | reverse complement strand
CTAAAGAGCACTCTAATACTCTAGAATCTCAGAGTCTCACCATATAGATTCACTTGCAGATACTTTGAAAGCAGTAGAGCTTGATTCAAAGAATCTTCCTACCGCGGGCCAAGTAGTGAAAGGCAGTTGCCATGTCCATTCTTCTCGCCGATGATGATCTTCACCTGACAACTTTTTTATCGAAGTCCCTGGAATCAGAGGGCTATTCTGTCCACACGGCCTTGAATGAAGATAGTGTTCTTTCAGAACTGCAACGCCAGAGTTACAAACTAATTATTCTCGACTTGAACTTCGGCCAAACGGATGGATTGAAGCTGTTAGAAAAGCTGCGTTCGGATGGTCTGGAAACGCCCGTAATGGTGTTGAGTGCGCGCAATCGGGTTTCCGATCGTATTCAATCGCTGAATCTGGGCGCCGACGATTACATCACCAAGCCATTTTCCTTCCAGGAACTGGCGGCAAGGACAAGCGCATTGCTGCGTCGCAAGGCTGATCCCGCGCTTAGCATGCTGCGCGTAGCCAACCTTGAACTGGACCCATCGTCGCGGAAAGCCCACCGCGGTGAAAGGGAAATCAAGCTGAGTCCAAAGGAATTTGATCTTCTGTTTCTGCTCATGCGCCACGCCGGCGAAACTCTGACCCGGCAGGACTTATTGCGTGATTCCTGGGGTCTGCAGCCGGAAAGCGACAGCAACCTGGTTGACGTTTATGTGAACTACCTGCGCAAAAAAGTTGACTTCGCCGACGAAGACAAGCTGATTCACACTGTCCGTGGATCAGGTTACAGAATTGGCAAGCCAGCGCCTCAGGGTGCGGGTTCGCCTTCAAACATGCAGCCAAACGGCGGCCACGCAGATTTCAATCACGCCCATCAACCGGGTGCGCTCACCGGTTTTACTGACGCGCTCGGGGCGCAACAAACGCCGCTCACAGCCCTGATTCACGCGATGGCGCATGATTTAGCGCAGCCGCTCACCAGCATTCGATGCTTTCTGGAAGTCATGGGCATGCATAAAGTCGGATCTTCCCCGCTGCCGGCTGAAATCAAAACTATCGAGCAACAAGCTGACCGGGCCATCGCTCTGGCAAAAGGAATATCGGCGCTGGTGCGCGAGGTTCCCGTACCCGCAGGGCCGTGGACTTCTCTCGATAACCTCCTCAACGATGTCTTTAATGATTTTGATGTGCTGCTGCAATCCGGGTTGTTGACCCTGGAACGCCAGTGGGACCCTTCAGTAGAGGTCACCAGCAGCCCGGTGCTGCGCAACCTGATGGTCTTGTTTCTTGTTAAGCTGGTGGGACGGAATACCAGACCGCTGGTTCTAACAATTTCCGCGCAAGCCAATGACGGTCGCTGCGTCCTTCACCTGAAGTGGAAGCCGGCCGATGATTCTCAGCCCAAGCTGTTGGATGCGAAGAACATTATTGCCCGGGAACTCGCCGGTATACAAGAGTTGGTTTATTCCATTGGCGGGGAAATGTCTTTCCCAGACGAGGGTGCCGAAATCCTGCTCAAAATGCCCGCGGCAACAAACGCCGGCCGGTTGGACGTCGTGGTCCACTAAATTTCCGTCGGCTTCACGGGCTCGGGTCACTCTCCCATTACAGCAACTACGACTCGCTTCGCCCGCTCGCCATCGAACTCTGCGTAAAACACCCGTTGCCACGTGCCCAGCAGCAATTTGCCGTTGGTTATTGGAAGGATGACCTGGTGGTGGATAAGAAGCGCTTTCAGGTGTGAGTCGCCATTGTCCTCGCCAGTCTTGTGATGCAGGTACTCTTCCTTGAATGGCGCAAGCTGCTCCAGCCACTTGTCGATATCCTGGATGAGTCCCTGCTCATCATCATTCACATAAACGCCTGCCGTAATATGCATGGCCGATACCAGCACCATGCCATTGGTCACGCCGCTGGACTGAACAATTTTTTCCACCTGCGGCGTGATGTGAACATATGCGCGGTGTTTCTTGGTGTTAAAGGTGAGATAGTCGGTATGAAACTTCATGCCATTGCCTGCCTTTGAGGGTTCGTTCGGAAATTGTGAATTGCGGCGAAGCCGCCCAGCTTTACCTAAGATGCATCAAAATTACCATGGCCAAACGTTCAACTCTCGCGTCTACGGTGACGGTCCCAGATAAGCCGACGCTGGCTTCTTTGCGAGCTGCCGCTGCCGGATGCAAGGCGTGCCATCTGTGGAAGCTGGGAACACAAACCGTTTTCGGCGAGGGAAGCGCAACCGCCCGAGTGATGATGGTGGGCGAACAGCCGGGCGATAAGGAAGATTTGCAAGGCCGGCCGTTTGTAGGTCCGGCGGGCGCCGTTCTGGATAAGGCTCTGGCAGCAGCGGGAATTGATCGCCAGGATGTCTATTTGACCAACATCGTAAAACATTTCAAGTGGGAACCGCGCGGCAAACGCCGCTTGCACAAGAAGCCGAATGCCCTGGAAATAAGCGCTTGCCGGCCCTGGCTGGACGCAGAGATCAGTGTCATCAAGCCTGAAGTGGTGGTGTTGCTGGGAGCCACGGCGGCGCAGGGGATTCTGGGAAACCAGTTTCGCGTCACCAAGCAGCGCGGGCAGTGGCTGGAATCTAAGATTGCTCCGCTGGTAATGGCGACAGTTCACCCTTCATCGATTCTGCGTGCTCCCGATGACGACTCTCGCCATGAGGAAATGCGTAAGTTCGTGGCCGATTTGAAGAAGGTTGCAGCCCAATTGCAGCAGCGCCGGGCAGCTTAAACTCGTCTTACTGCTGGCTGACCTGCATCGTCTGATCAATGCTGATGGTCTTAGGCATTCCGGAGCTTTCAGGACCGCCATAGGTCGCCACGATGCGGAAAGAAGAGTCGCCCAGTTCGGCGGAGTAGCTGTATGGGCCCCGATTATCGCGCGCCATATTCAGGTCACCCTGCGATCTGAGCGCGTCAATGGAGACATAACTGCCTTGTGACGCCGCATGGCTGCGCTCCGCCTGGGCAATTGCCAGCAGATCATTCCTTACCCCAATCAGATCCACGGTCGCTGTCGGGTTGCTGGTGCCCGCGGACATAACGCCTTGTGTCTGGCGCATATAAACATAGGCCCCAACAGCCACTACAGCGATTAAAGTCAAGAACCCAAAGGCGCGTCCCATTCTGGCATACCTCCGAAAACGGCTTCATGATACCCTTTGCCGCTTTGGCCTGCGTCTGAGAAAATCAACGGTTGGCTCACGAAAGTCCAATTCGGGTGGCGGTCGTTGGTGTGGGCTCTTTCGGCCGCAACCACGCCCGCGTGTACCATGAGCTGCAAAAACAAGGCGCCGGCGTGGAGCTGGCTGCCGTGGTAGATAGCGATGCAACGCAGGCCCAGGCTGTGGCCAGCCAGTTTGGCTGCTCGGCGCTGGCTAATGTTGAGGACCTTTTCGGACGAGTGGAAGCCGCATCCGTAGCGGTTCCCACGCTGCACCATCGCGGTACTGCTGCTGCATTAATGGCGGCCGGGATTGATGTGCTGATCGAAAAACCGCTTGCCTCGACGCTGGCTGAAGCCGATGAGCTAATCAGCCTGGCCAACGCCAACCAGCGCGTTGTGCAGGTCGGCCATCTGGAGCGATTCAATCCAGCGGTGAGAGCAACCATCCCGCTTATTACCCAGCCAATGTTTTTTGAAGTGCATCGCCTCAGCGTTTTCAGCCCGCGCAGTCTTGACGTGGACGTGGTGCTGGATCTGATGATCCACGATATCGACGTGGTGCTTTCCTTCGTAAAATCTCCGGTGAAAGAAATACGAGCGGTGGGGCTCCCTGTGGTTACGGAGAAAGTGGACATCGCCAACGTGCGCATGGAGTTTGAATCTGGCTGCGTGGCCAACCTGACTGCCAGCCGCATCAGCACCGAGCGAGTGCGCAAGCTGCGATTTTTTCAGCCCAAGGAATATGTTTCTATCGATTACGGCCGCCAGGATGTTTTTCAGATTCGCGTAACCCAGGAAGAGAAGTTTTCCCTGCACAACCTCATGGCATTTGCTGAAACACCATCCACTTTGCCAATCCCCGGCGTATCGCTGACCCGGCCGAAGGTAGAAGCAGAGGAGCCTCTGCGGGCGGAGCTAAAATCATTTCTTCATGCCGTGCGCCATCGCAGCAAACCGGTTGTGACGCTGGAAGACGGACGCCGCGCTCTTGCGGCTGCGTTGAGCATTCTCTCTGCCATTGAAGAGCACACAAAACGTGCCCAATTGCATTCTCTGTAAATTCTCTGTAAACAAGTATTAAGGCCGCAGCTCGTCCCTTGGTAATGAGTAGTTTCCACTAGAAAATCATCTTTTTCATCGCTGGTGCCCGCAAGAGCATCTCACAAGCGCCGTTCTAATGAGAGAATAGTTACTAACAATGCAACAGAGCCTGTAGCAGGCTGGTGGTGGTTTATTCCTGTAATGGAAGAAAAAGGGCGTCCGGCGGAAGGCCAGCGGCGAGCAGAAGTGCCGGTGAAAATCACGGCGGCGGAGATGCGTTTGCATCTTCTCACGGCCGACCTGCCGGAAGAAGATGACGTTGTCTCTACCTATCGCCGGCGCGAGGCAGCATGGATCTCCCTGATCACCCATGCGGTCATCATCGCGTTACTGATCTTTATTCCAAAATGGAATTTCAATCGGCCCGTCATCATCCCAATCAAAGAAAAGCAGGAAACAACTTTTATTCCTTTGCCGGATGATCTGCTCAAAGTTAAGCCACCGAAAACCAACATAACTTCTGACAAGAACCGAATCGCGCAGACGAAAACGCCGACGGTAGATAAAGAGACGTTGCGCAAGCTAATCGATGAGCGCAAGCCAGGTCCGCCCAAAGCCTCACCGCCACCGCCTTCCGGCCAGCAGGCAATGCAGCAGAACCCGGCAACAGCGCAAAACAATACCCCCGTTCCAGAAACGCCGCCACCGGCCACGGCCCAACTGGAATCGCCGGCTCCCGCGGCGCCCAAGAAGTCGCCATTTGCCATTGCATCTCCCGGCGCTTCCCGGGACCAGGCAATTAGCTCCGTGGCCAACGGACATGGCAATGCACCTGTCGAATTCGGCGGTGGAGAATACGGCAGCGGTGTGAAACCCAACGTTGCTACAAAAGGCGGGCTGGAAATCCTGAGCGATACCATGGGCGTGGACTTCGGCCCATATATGAAGCGCCTGCGCTATACGGTGCAAACGCACTGGGACCCGTTGATTCCTGAATCTGCCATGCCGCCGGTCATGAAAAAAGGTGTGGTGATAATTGAGTTTGCCATCACTAAAGACGGCAAAGTCCAGGGCATGAAACTGATTGGTCCCTCTGGCGATGTTGCTCTGGACCGCGCTGCCTGGGGCGCGATTACGGACGCTATCCCGCTGCCCAATCTTCCTACGCAATTTTCCGGCGACTATCTTCTGATCCGGGCGCGCTTCTATTACAACCCTGATAAAAACGATTTGGAATAAACGAGCGTTTAGCGCCCACTCTGCATCATCTTCATCAAGGTGCGTTGCGCGAATGGCATGTAGACCAGAGCGGCAGACGCGCCCAGGGCAAAGCCCAGGCCAATCCGGTCAGCGATGAGAAGCGGCGACAAAGCCCAGATCATATCCAGCACAAACAGCGCGGGCATAAGTATGCGGTACTTGGTTCCGAGCAAATGATAGTCCATCGCCGTGGCGGAGATGAGGTACAAACGCACCGCGACGCCCACCATCGAAGAAGCCATATAAACCACAAATGCGGTCGCGCCCGCGCGTCCCCATATGTTGAAGGAAGCCTGGTAGGTATTTTCCCAGCGGAAAAGCGCGGAAAGATAAAAGATCAGGTACATGACCTGCGCCAGCGTGAACAAGATGCGCGCAGTGTTTCGATTGGTCCGGGGAAGAGCCGAATCCTGGGCTTGAAGATTGAGAGGTTCTCGGGTTGGCTGCGTGACGGGCGGTAGCGCGGTTTCCTTCAGCACAGACTCTTTCGCCGCGGGCATCGCTGGCTGATCGGAAACGACTTCCGCGCTTCCTAAAAAGCGATAGCCTCGTTTCGCGATTGTCTCAATGAATTTCGGTTTGCTGGCGGAATCGCCCAGCACATCGCGAAGTTTAACCATTGCAGTGTTCAGGCCGTGATCAAAGTCGACAAACGTATCTTGCGGCCACAAGCGTTGCCGCAACTCCTCGCGTGTGACTACTTCTTTTGGGCGCTCCAGAAGTGCCACCAGTACCTGGAACGGCTGCATTTGCAGCTTCAGCCGTATACCGCCTTTGCGCAACTCCGCCGCGCGAAGGTCGGCTTCAAACTCATCGAATTTGTATCTGGTAGCTGTTGCCATAAAAAGTAGCAGCTGGCGGGGCGGAACTCCGCGCTAGAGTTTAGCACCCCAATCCGCGAGGGCGCATTTCTAGTAAGATTTCATTGTCATGAAGAATAACTGGATGTCTCGCCCTCTGTCTGAATCCGATCCTGAGATCGCCCAGGCCATTGCCAATGAAGCCAACCGCCAGCATGAGGGCCTGGAACTGATTGCCTCGGAGAACTTTGTGAGCATGGCGGTGCTGGAGGCCGCTGGCTCGGTCTTCACCAATAAGTACGCTGAGGGATATCCAGGCAAGCGCTATTACGGCGGCTGCGAATTTGCTGATGTGGTCGAGACTTTGGCACGCGACCGAGCGAAGCAAATCTTTGGCGCCGACCATGTTAACGTCCAGCCGCATTCTGGTTCGCAAGCCAACATGGTTGCCTACATGGCACTGTTGCAGCCGGGCGACGCCGTGATGGGTCTGAACCTGGCCCACGGCGGCCATCTCACGCATGGGCATCCGCTGAATTTCTCCGGCAAGATGTACAAGATCATTCCTTATGGTGTGCGCAAGGATACGGAAACCATCGACTATGACGAGATGGAGCAGATTGCCGTGCGCGAGCGCCCCAAAATGATCATCGGAGGAGGCAGCGCATATGCCCGCGTAATCGATTTCGCGCGCATGCGACAAATTGCCGATAAAGTCGGCGCCAAACTGATGGTCGACATGGCGCATATAGCGGGATTGGTGGCTGGAGGAGCGCATCCTTCACCGGTTCCGCACTCGGATATTGTTACCACCACAACGCATAAAACGCTGCGTGGACCGCGCGCCGGCATGGTGCTTTGCCGCCAGGAGTTAGCGTCTGCGGTCGACAAAATTGCCTTTCCCGGCATTCAGGGAGGTCCGTTGATCCATATCATCGCGGCCAAGGCAGTTTGCTTCCGCGAGGCCTTGCAACCAGCTTTCAAAGACTACGCCCATCAGGTTGTTGCCAACGCCAGGGCCCTGGCCCGCAAAATCATGGATGAAGGATTCCGTGTCATCACCGGCGGAACCGACACTCACCTGATGTTGATCGACGTTTTTGCCAAAGGGATACTGGGCAGTGAAGCTGAAAATGCGCTGGGGCAGGCGGGAATGACCGTCAACAAGAATGCCATTCCTTTTGACAGCAACCCGCCGCTCAAGCCCAGCGGAATTCGCGTTGGGACGC
>DASYKK010000124.1:0-3333 GCA_035995565.1 Candidatus Angelobacter sp. | reverse complement strand
GCGATCAGTGGCTCCGTTTCCTTGGGCGGCTCAACAAACGCGGGCGGAATTTTGACCCTGCTGAAGGGGTAATGCGCGGCGCGCACCGTGATTGAATAGCTGAAGCGCGCGTCCTGCTCGCCGCTGTCTTTGCCCTCGACGTGCAATGTATACGTCCCCGGCCTGGTGGCCAGGCTCACACCGGCAAATCCATACCAGCAGCGGCATGCCTGGCTGGAGCGAAACGAGAATTCCTGTCCCAGAAAATTTCCCTGCAATTCAGTCAACTGAAGTGGGGCTGTAACGCGAAAAAGCACCGGAGATCCGTTCACCAGTTTGGTGGGCTCCCACTGCGCGCTCCACTTTTGTCCGCGGACCTGGGCAGGCGCAGAAATCCCAAACAGGATCGTCACCAGAAAGAAGGTTTCGAGTTTGAGACCGCGGGACATGGGTTGGACTGCTTGGCCTGATCAACGTCTATCAGCGCTCATCTGCGGCAAAAAGTCTTACTCCATCCACCGTTTGAAGATCAGCGATCCGTTTGTGCCGCCGAAGCCGAAGGAATTGGAAAGCGCAATATTCAATGGCGCTTTGCGGGCCACGTTTGGCACATAGTCCAGGTCGCATTCGGGGTCAGGATTGTTGAGATTGATGGTCGGTGGAAGAATCTGATCACGCAATGCCAGAATGGTGATGCCGGCTTCCAGTCCGCCGGCGCCGCCCAGCAGGTGCCCAGTCATCGACTTTGTCGAACTCACGGGAATTTTTGTGTCTGCGCCAAACGTCCGTTTGATGGCCATGGTTTCCAGCGCGTCGCCAATCGGCGTAGAGGTTCCATGGGCATTCACATAATCGATGTCGGCGGGAGTAAGCTTGGCGTCTTTGATAGCTGTTGTCATCACTCGCCAGCCGCCTTCGCCTTCTTCCGCGGGCTGGGTAATGTGGTAGGCGTCGGCGCTCATGCCATAGCCGATAATCTCAGACAGAATCTTGGCGCCGCGGTTGCGCGCGAACTCCAGATCTTCCAACACAAGAATGCCGGCTCCCTCGCCAATGACAAAACCGTCACGCTCGCGGTCCCAGGGTCGGCTGGCCGTTTCCGGATCGTCATTGCGGGTGGAAAGCGCGCGCATGGCGGCGAATCCGCCTACGCCCATCGGCGTGATGGCCGCTTCTGATCCGCCGGCAATCATCACCTCGGCATCGCAGCGTTGAATGATCTTGTAAGCGTCGCCAATGGCGTGCGCGCTGGTAGTGCAGGCCGTGGCTGTGGCTTCGTTGGGCCCTTTGGCCCCGTAGCGGATGCTCACGTGCCCGGCCGCCAGGTTCACGATCGCCGCCGGAATAAAGAAAGGAGAGATCTTGCGCGGGCCGCCCTTGATCAGTTCTAAATGCTCGCGCTCGATGACATCAAAGCCGCCCACGCCCGACCCGATGTGCACGCCCACTCGCGTGGCATTTTCCGGCGTGACCTTCAGCTCTGACATCTTCATCGCTTCATCCGCCGCCGCCATGGCGAGGTGGATGAAACGCCCCATCTTCTTGACTTCTTTTTTCTCGATGAATTTTAGAGGATCAAAGTCTTTGACTTCAGCCGCAATCTGGCAGGCATATTGTGTGGTATCAAACCTGGTGATTTTGCTGACGCCACTTTTGCCGGCAACAATGTTCCGCCAGACCTCAGTGCTGGTCTGCCCCACTGCGCAGATCAGCCCCATACCGGTTACAACCACCCGCCTGGCCAATCACTTGCCGCCTTTCGCATGCTTTTCAATGTAGTCGACGGCGTCTTTTACAGTGCGGATTTTTTCCGCGTCCTCGTCCGGAATCTCAATGTCAAAGGCTTCTTCAAACGCCATTACCAGTTCCACTGTGTCCAGTGAATCCGCGCCCAGATCGTCCACGAAGGAGGCATTGGGCGTAACTTCGCCTTCATCCACTCCAAGCTGCTCAACGATAATTTGTTTTACTTTATCTTCAACGGCTGCTGCCATAGGCTTAGTGTCTCCTTCTAAGGTTTGCTGAAAAATGCTTGTGAAAAATGTTTGCTGAAAAGTTGTCCTTAGTGCTTAACTGACTTTGCATTCTTCTGAATGTAATCAACCGCGTTCTGGACCGTCACAATCTTTTCCGCGTCTTCGTCCGGAATTTCTATTCCAAAAGTCTCTTCGAGCGCCATAATCAATTCCACGCGGTCCAGCGAATCTGCCCCAAGATCGTCGACGAAGGAGGATGCCGCGGTCACGTCTGCTGCATCCACGCCCAACTGGTCCACAATAATCTGTTTTACCCTCTCCTCGACTACTGGCATAGAGGCTCTCCTGCGTGTATGTCAAACCGGCTAGTGTAATTGCTCTAAAATTGCTGTGTAAAGGGCAGTGGGGCAGTTTTTGCTGACCCTCCGCCGGTATCAGCGTCCTCAAAAAGCTCTTCGCGCCACCACCAGGGATTCAGGCGTCGGCTCCAGCGGAATCAGCCGGGGGCTCTCGAATCCGGCGTTGCGGCACATCGTGCCATACTCCGCCAGAGTGTAAGCCTCTCCCTTCGGAGTGTTGCCTAACATGGTCAGGCTGAACAGAGCGGGCACCGGTGGTGAAACGCGGTCATCATTCGGCACAAACTCTAAGATTATCACCTGCCCGCCGGGATTGAGCGCGTCATACGCCTTTTTCAGCATTTTTTCGTTCTCACAGGGATCAAAGTGATGCAGCAGATTAGTGATTAAAATTGCGTCAAATCCTGTGCCGTAGTCCACGTCAAAGGCGCTGCCCGGCAGCAGGTGATATCGGTCTGCCATGCCCTGTTTTTCCGCATTTTCCTTGGCCACCTCAAGCACGTTGGCCCAATCCAGGGCATAGATGTGAGCTTGCGGGAGCCGCTGGGCCACTGTGATGCCGAATAAGCCATGGCTGGCGGCAATGTCCAGAATCTTGGCTGTCGGGCGGGAACTCAGCTCCGCCGCAAGAATGCCACCCATTGCCTGCGCGGCCGGCATCATCATCGGCGCCATCCCTTTGGCAAACTCTATCCAGATCGGATCATTCGGGGCCAAAGTTGTGTCTTCTTCGGACGAACCACCATTCCTCACCGCTGCCCCCAGACGCTCAAAATGGCCCAGCTGCGTGGGATGCATAAGAAACTTGAACGCCAGGCCCAGATATGCGGGTGAGCGGCTGTCGAGAAAGAACGTTGTGTCACCGGTCAGCGAGTAACTGTTCTTATCCTTGGTCAGAAAACCCATGACCACCAGCACGTCGCTCAGAATACGTATGCCCCGCTCGGACGCATTGCAGGCCTTGGCGATTTCTGCCGCCGTGCGGCTGCCCTTGGCGATCGCAGTAAACACGTCGAGGT
>DASYKK010000123.1:0-4361 GCA_035995565.1 Candidatus Angelobacter sp. | reverse complement strand
GTTCGCATCACTGACGGACCGCGCGTCGAAGGCGTAGGACCAACATGGGCGGTGATCGCTTGGACCACGAACACTGGCGGCAGCAGTGTTGTCCGCTATGGAACAGACGCGAACAATCTTAGCCAGACTGCGAAATCCTCGTACTCAGATAATGAGAAGACAAAGGCGCAAAACCACCGCGTCCGTTTGAAGAGCTTGAGGCCCAACACCAAGTATTTCTTCCAGGTGGACTCCGGCCAGGGCGAAGGAACCGGTACCGAAGCCAAGAGCAGCGTTGCTGAGTTCACTACCAAGGCTAAATAATCGCGATGCACGTAAAGCCCGATCGCGAACCAAAACAGTTAACGCGGCCGGGCTTTTTTACAATTCCTTTTATTGCACCAAAAGTGCAACTTGCTATAATTGCGGCCCGCAACCAAGCTAAGTCATTCAAACTTACTCCTGGCAGGTAGAGTTCCTGCAGGTGACAAGGATTGGTTTCGCATAAGCAAGTGCGCAGACGTTTTGGCGCTGGCTTCATGATCGGGACATGCGGCTCGAATGTTCCTGCCCCGCCCCAGTCTTGAGATACCCAATCGTACTTCGCAACGGGCCCCAGTTAAAGCAAAGCCAAGAACGAGCAAGATTCAAGTGCAATCAGCAACGGGAAAATATGCAAAGCAGTAAAGAGAGAATCAGGGATCGCGGGCCAGATAAGAATTAAGCGGCGCACAAGTTTCTATCCTGAAAGAGCAAACAGAGAGGAAATCGCTCAGCCCAAGGCTTTAACCGGCGAAGAAGAGAGCTCACGGCCCCGGACCCGCGTGCTATCCATTTGGTGGTGGGAAGGGTTTAAGCTGATCGAGCGACCCAGGGCGACGGACTATCTGTGTTCCCTAACAGCGGTCAGGATAATAAATGGCTGCAGGGAGCTAATGTGGAGATGCGTGAAGCCAGGCAACGATTGTAGTTTTTGAAACCAACCCAAGAAAACATTTGTTTAAGGAAGCCGCGGGACTTGCGAACCGCGGCTTTGTCATTTGATTTTTCGCAGCTTCCTGCAGCCTCGACCACGCCCTGTAGGCGGTTTGCGCCTCAACAATCATCTCTGCTAACCTGAATAGTTTCAATCGCGTATCGGAATCCTACTGTCGCGGTTTCTGCATCAAACAGGTGCTACGTTATCAGGTTCTGAAGGAGACTCATTGGAATGGCAATTAAAGTTGGGATAAACGGCTTTGGCCGTATTGGCCGCAACGTATTGCGCACGGCACTGGACGATCCAAATCTTGAGTTTGTGGCCGTGAACGACCTCACCTCCCCGGCCACGCTTGCACATCTCCTGAAGTACGATTCGATTCTCGGCAATCTGAAACAGGACATCAAGGCCTCAGGCGACTCGATCATCGTCGCCGGCAAAGCGATCAAAGTGTTTTCAGAGAAGGATCCGGCCGCCATTAACTGGGAGTCTGTGGGCGCGCAACTGGTGATTGAGTCAACCGGTAAGTTCACCGAGGCTGAGCAGGCCAAAAAACATTTGCGCGGTCCGGTAAAGAAAGTAATTATTTCCGCGCCGGCCAAGAATGAGGACATAACCATTGTTTTAGGCGTGAACGAAAACAAGTATGACCCGGCCAAACACAATATTGTGTCGAACGCCTCCTGCACCACAAATTGCCTGGCGCCAGTGGCTAAAGTATTGCATGACACGTTCAAGATCCAGAGTGGGACGATGACCACGATCCATTCCTATACCAACGATCAGGTCATTCTCGACTTTCCCCACAAGGATTTGCGCCGCGCCCGCGCTGCCGCGCTTTCCATGATTCCCACTTCCACGGGCGCTGCAAAGGCAATCAACCTGGTGATCCCAGACCTGAAGGGCAAACTGGATGGGTTTGCCATGCGCGTGCCCACGCCTAACGTGTCGGTGGTCGATTTAGTGGTTTTTGTGGAGAAGAGCACCTCTGTGGAGGAGGTAAACAAAGTCCTCCAGGCCGCTGCTAATGGCCCCATGAAAGGAATTTTGGGTTATGAAACTGCCGAACTGGTCTCCATCGATTATCGCGGCGACGAGCGCTCTTCCATCGTGGACGCTCCGCTCACCCGAGTCGTCGCCGGCAACTGCGTGAAGGTGATTGCATGGTATGACAATGAGTGGGGATACTCCTGCCGTGTCCGCGATTTGATCCACTTCATGGCAAAAAAAGGGCTGTAATGGCAGTAGCAACTGAAAAGAACATGGCCAAACTTTCCATCCAGGACCTGAATCTTGAAGGCCATCGCGTTTTTATGCGTGTAGACTTCAATGTTCCACTAACTGAAGACGGCCGCGTTTCCGATGACACGCGCATACGCGAGACGCTGCCCACAATCGAATATGCGTTGCGCAAGGGCGCAAGACTGATATTGGCATCGCACCTGGGCCGTCCCAAAGGAAAAGTCAACGCCAAGATGAGCTTAAAGCCGGTGGCGGAGCGTCTGCGCATGCTTCTGGATGAAAAGCTGGGTCGCAATTGCAATGTCGGTTTTGCTCCGGATTGCATTGGGCTGGCGGCGGAAGAAATGGCCCACAAACTGGAAAAGGGCCAGACGCTGCTGCTGGAAAACCTGCGCTTTCATGCGGAAGAAGAGGCCAACGACGAAGCGTTCTCACGCAAGCTGGCCGCACTGGCGGACGTGTACGTGAATGATGCATTTGGCACCGCCCATCGCGCGCACGCCTCCACCGTTGGCATCACAAAATTCCTGGACAAAGCGGCAGCCGGCCTGCTGATGCAGAAAGAACTGGAATATTTGGGTAAGGTAACGACACATCCTGAGAAACCTTTTGTTGCCATCATTGGCGGCGCCAAGGTCTCAGACAAGATTGATGTGATTCGCAATTTGCTCACCAAAGTGGACGTTCTGCTGATCGGCGGCGCCATGGCCTATACCTTCTTAAAAGCTGAAGGCAAGCAAGTGGGAAAATCGCTGGTAGAGGAAGACAAGGTGGAGTTGGCAAAGTCCCTTCTGCAAGACGCAAAAAGTAAGCATGTCCGGCTGCTCTTGCCTGCGGACAACGTGGTGGCGGAAAAAATTGACGCTTCCGCCAAAACTCACACCGTCAAGACCGAGCAAGGCATTCCCGCCGATCAGATGGGCCTGGACATTGGTCCGGAAACGATTGCCGCTTTCAGCAAAGAGATCGCCGGCGCAAAGACGATCGTATGGAATGGTCCTATGGGCGTTTTTGAAGTTGCGCCCTTCGCCCGGGGAACCATGAAGATCGCCGAAGCCGTTGCTGGAAATCGCGGTGCGATTTCTATCGTTGGCGGGGGCGACTCGGTTGCCGCAGTGCATCAGTCCGGCCTGGCCGACAAGATTACGCATATCTCCACAGGCGGCGGAGCGTCCCTGGAGTTTCTGGAAGGCAAGAAACTTCCGGGCGTGGAAGCCCTTACCGACAAATAAAATGGCGCACAGCGTGCGATATCGAATTGGCTCCAAAGCCACTCTTGAGTTGGCGATGGGCGACATCACCGATGAAACTACCGATGCTATCGTGAACGCCGCCAACTCTTCCCTTCTAGGCGGAGGCGGTGTGGATGGTGCCATTCACCAGGCCGCAGGCCCATCTTTGCTGGCCGAATGCAGGAAGATTCGTGAACAGCGCGGACCTCTCCCACCCGGACAAGCTGCAATTACTACAGGCGCCGCTCTCAAGGCTCAATACGTGGTTCACACAGTGGGTCCGGTGTGGCAGGGCGGCAAAGTCAACGAGCCTCAGATACTCGAGAGCTGCTACTGCAACTCCGTAGAACAAGCCAACGCAAAAGGCTGCACCAGCGTTAGTTTCCCTTCCATTTCGACAGGCGCATTCGGCTATCCGGTGGGAGCCGCTGCGCAAATAGCGCTACGTGCAATAGCCGATCTTCTGCATGATCCAAAGTCGGTGAAGCTGATCCGCTTTGTGTTGTTTGATGAGCGCACATACAAAGCGTATGCCGCCGCGGCGGAAGAGCTCAGCCGTGACTTCCCTCACTACAAGATCAAGGCTGAGGCATGAGAAAAAAGCTGATCGCTGCCAACTGGAAGATGTACAAAACGCCGGAGCAGGCCCAGGCATTCGTATCGGCATTTCTACCGCTGGTGGCGGATCATAAGCGCGACGAGATTGTTCTCTGCCCGCCTTTTGTCAGTATTCCGGCAGTCGTGGAAGCAACGCGTCACAGCAACATCGGTGTCGGGGGCCAGAACATGTTCTGGGAAACAGAGGGCGCCTACACTGGTGAAGTCTGTGCTCCCATGCTTCATGCTGTGGGATGTTCGCACGTCATCATTGGCCACTCCGAGCGTCGGCAGTATTTTGGCGAAACCGATGACACGGTAAACCACAAGCT
>DASYKK010000122.1:0-7095 GCA_035995565.1 Candidatus Angelobacter sp. | reverse complement strand
CCTTCGGTTCGTACCGCGCGGCCAGGAACAGGAATCAGATAGATCGCGGCCAGAATGTTTTCCGCTGAGCTAAGGGCGCTTTGAATTTCCGGTGAACTGCCGGCAGCAATGCGTGGATCCACAAAGATAATGCGGACGTCGGGCACGCGCGCGCGCAATTCGCGTTGCAACTGGCGTCCATTGTCACTCCGCACATCGTCAGTGAAAATAATGCATAACAGTTTGCTGCCTTCTTTTTGCACAACTCCATAAGCCGGAGCTGAAGCCGAGGCGCGGTGCGACCTGAGCGGAAGCATGTGGCCATTGTCGCGAACCAGAGTAATGGCGGAATCGGCTATCTGTTGTGCGGCCACCAGATTTTCCGGACTGGAGATGACTGAAGAAATCTTGTTGATATCGACCTGGCTGGCTTTGTTCAGCCCCACGCTAGCTTTCGCGCGCAAAATCTTCAGTACAGATTCATCAATGCGCTTCTCTGGGATTTCACCTCGGCGGACTGCGTCCAGCAGACCCTTGTATGCGCCATCAAGATCGGTGAATAGAAGCAGCATGTCATTGCCGGCTTCTACCGTATCCATGGCGGCGTGGCGCGCAGCCGCGGAACCGCCTTCCGGATAGACGCTGGTTAATCCGGCCATATCCATGGCGTCAGTAATGATTAGGCCGTTGAAACCAAGCTGCTGCTTAAGAATTCCTGTGACGATGGCTGGCGAATTGGTAGCGACCCGCGATGGATCTGGTTCCAGAAGCGGCGCTGTGATGTGCGCCACCATTACTGCGTCCGTTCCCGCGGCAATGGCGGCGCGGAAAGGCGGAAGATCGATCTGGTTGATTTGTTCACGGGTTCGATTCACCGCCGCCAATCCCAGATGTGAATCGGTCGCGGTGTCGCCATGTCCGGGAAAATGTTTGGCTGCCGTGAGAAGGCCATTATTGCGCGCGCCACGAATGTAAGCGGTCACGAGGGCACTCACCTGCGTGGGATCTTCACCAAAAGAGCGAGTGTTAATAACTGGATTTGCGGGATTGGAATTCACGTCGGCAATAGGCATCAGGTTCCATTGCACGCCAATGGCGCGGGACTCCTGGGCAACAATCCGCCCAAACTGTTCCACGAACTCCGGCTTGCCTGCCGCGCCAAAAGCCATGCTGTGCGGGAAAACTGTGGTGCCATTCAGGCGCATGGAGAGGCCGCGCTCATAGTCTGCGGCAACGAGCAGAGGAATCTTTGAGCCGCGCTGGAGCTGGTTGATCAGCATGGCAGCCTCATAAGGCTCGCTCTTGGAGAGTGACGGCCCTTCGGCAGGAACGGTCAGCAGAACAGATCCAAGATGATAGCGCTCGATCTGATCGAGCCAGTTAAGGTAGTCAGGGTTCTTGAGGTTTACGAACTGCGGCATTGCCAGGCGGATCATGAACATCTGTCCGACTTTTTCCTCGAGTGAGAGCTTCTTCAGCGTCTTCTGCGCCCACTTTTCACCATCGTGATCAAGATGGACCGGTGCCGGGCGCTGAAAATCGGCGGAAGATACAGGAGAGGACAGGGCCAGCAAAAGGATGCCGGCAAACACCAACTTGTGCACCATGGCGCAACAATACCAGAAATGCGAAACCGGTTTGGACAGAATATCGAACGATCGGCATCATCGAGCGTGGTCCACAGGCATTGACCTTGCAGGCGCTCCCCGCTGATTAAGCGGTTTCCCCGGGGCACACGGGCGCGTTCTTCTGCTAGTCTGGCGACGAGCCACGAGCCTGGGCTAAGCATTTTTGGTGTGGAACAGGGAGACTTATGCCACTAACCTGGATTGATTGGACCGTGATTGCCGGCTACCTGCTAATCAACCTGGCGATTGGCATCTATTACCGCCGTCGCTCGGGCGGCAACACAGAGGAGTTTTTTGTCTCTGGACGAAATGTCTCATGGTGGCTCGCCGGTACATCCATGGTAGCGACCACGTTTGCGGCCGACACTCCTCTGTTCGTGAGCGGCGTGATTGCCACCCAGGGAATCGCTGGCAACTGGATATGGTGGACTTCTTGCCTGGGCGGCATGCTGACCGTCTTCTTTTTCGCCCGATATTGGCGGCGCGCGGAAGTGCTGACCGACGTGGAACTGACGGAGATGCGCTATGGCGGCAAGCCAGCGGCGTTTCTTCGTGGATTCAAAGCGATCTACCTTGGGCTGGCGATGAATTGCCTGATCCTGGGCTGGGTCACCAATGCAATGGTCAGCATTATCACCGTGTTGCTGGGACCGCTTATTGCACAAGGCAAAGTTGTGGAACTGGCGGTGGGTGGCCATACTGTGCTGCATTACACGCTGGGAGCGCCCAGCCATACCGCGCTACTGATTTGCATTTTTGTGCTGATTCCCTTTACCGGTATTTACACATCCATCGGGGGACTGTGGGGCGTGCTGGTCACGGACATGTTTCAATTTGTTTTGAAGATGACCATGGTGGTGGTGCTGGCATGGGTAGCGGTAGTGAAAATCGGTGGCATGCAGGCATTGAAGTTGCAACTTCAAGTGGTTGGCCAGGCAGCGCACAAAGCTGGCACACAGACTTCCAACCCGCTGGCGTTTTTTCCCGACTTCCATCTGGGATGGACATCCAGCGCACTCTGGACTCTACCCGTCCTGACTTTCCTGATGTATCTGGGGGTGCAGTGGTGGTCAGCGTGGTATCCCGGGGCAGAGCCCGGTGGCGGAGGCTATGTGGCACAGCGCATGTTCTGTGCCCGCGATGAAAAAAATTCCCTGGGTGCGACTTTGTGGTTCAACATCGCGCATTACGCGATTCGTCCGTGGCCATGGATCGTCACCGGACTAGTGGCTCTGGCGGTGTATTCACCGCACGGTGGCTTGCGGCCTGACGCCGCGTTCGGCGCAAATCCCCAGCAGGGCTACGTGATGGTGCTGCGCGATTTCCTTCCTCCGGCTCTGCGCGGCGTGATGGTGGCTGCATTTCTTGCCGCATTCATGTCAACTCTCGGAACACAGCTGAACTGGGGCGTGTCATATCTGGTGAATGACTTGTACCGTCGTTTTATGGTGCGGGAAAAGACCGAGAAACATTATGTCGCGGCAGGTAGGTTGTTCACGATCCTGATGGTACTGATCAGCGGTTATGTGGCGTCACAATTACATTCGGTCGGTCAGGGATGGCAGATTGTGCTCGGCCTGGGAGTCGGAACAGGAGCCGTGTACATTCTGCGGTGGTACTGGTGGCGCATCAGCGCCTGGAGTGAAATCAGCGCCATGGTCGTGGCCGCAGTGGTAGCGGTTTATCTCAGCAAACATTTTCCTGGCGACGATCCCATTACGTTCGCCAAGACTTCTTTGATCACCGCGGGAATCACGACGGTGGCTTGGATCGCAGCAACATTCCTTACTCCGGCGGAGTCAGAAGAAAAGCTGCTGGCATTTTATCGTCGAGTGCGGCCGACGGTGCATGGCTGGAAGCGGATTGCTGCGCTTGCGCCGGACATTCCGCAGATACGCGACATCGGCAGCAACGCTTTTGACTGGCTGATGGGATGCGTGCTGGTCTATGCAACGCTCTTTGGAATCGGCAAGATCATATTTGGCGAATTGCCGCTTGGGCTTTTGCTGCTGGCGATGGCCGCCGGCGCAGGATACTTGATCTTCTGGGATCTCTCGCGGCGCGGCTGGCAGGCCCTTTCCGGAACCGAGCAGACGGCTGCTACACTCAAGATGGATTCGGCGCAGGCGCAAAAAAGCGTTTCCTGACGCACGAATCCAATCTTGCGATGGAGCGAACGCCGAATGAGCTTTAAGATTGAATCGGTCCACCTGAACGACGTGATTGTTGTACAGCCGGAGGTGCGAGGGGATTCGCGCGGCTTCTTTATGGAGACCTATCGCGCGGACCAGTTTCGGGAATTAGGGCTGCCCACAAACTTTGTCCAGGACAACCATTCCAAGTCAAAAAAAGGCGTGCTGCGAGGCCTGCACTTTCAGTGGGACCCGCCCATGGGCAAACTAATGCGCGTTACGCGAGGCGCGGCGTTCCTGGTGGCCGTGGATATTCGCAAGGGATCGCCAACGCTAGGGAAGTGGTTTGGCATTGAAGTTTCTGAAGAAAACAAGAAGCAGGTTTGGGCGCCGTACAACTTTGCGCGCGGTTTTTGCTCTCTCACCGATGAATGCGAAGTCCAATACAAGACGACCGGCGTTTACAACCAAAACGCCGAAAGCGGCATTCATTTTGCGGATCCAGAAATCGGCGTGAGCTGGCCCATTGATATTGCGACAGCGGAAACCTCAGATCGCGACCGCAAGGCGTTGACCCTGGCGCAATGGCTGGCGTCGCCGCTCTCAGAGAACATCAAGTATTGATTGTCAGCGATTAGTCGGTTGACTTTTCTAATGCCCGCCTTGCTTCCTCTAATTGCTTGCCGCGCTCCTTATCGACCTTGGGAAATTTTAGATCCAGGTCCTCGAGCGTTTGGATAATGGCTGAACTTACCGCGATGTGGGTAAACCATTTGTGGTCAGCGGGCACCACATACCACGGGGCTTCTGGGGTGGAAGTATGGCGAATCATGTCTTCATACGCGTTCATGTAATCGTGCCAATATTTGCGTTCGTGGACGTCAGCATCGGAAAATTTCCAGTTCTTTTCCGGTTCTTCCAGGCGGGCGAGAAAACGCCGCTTTTGCTCTTCTTTAGACACATGGAGAAAGAACTTCCGGACCACGACGCCGTTCCGCGTAAGGTACTGCTCGAAATGGCGAATATCCTCAAAGCGTTCTTTCCAGATTTTCTTCGTGACCAACTTGGGCGGCAGGTGCTGTTTTTGCAGATACTCCTGATGTATGCGGACTACCAGGACTTCTTCGTAATAAGAACGGTTGAAGATGCCGATTTTCCCGCGCTCCGGCAACCTGCGCGTCGTCCGCCACAGAAAATCATGGTTCAGTTCTTCGGTCGAGGGCTGTTTGAAACTGGTTACCTCGCACGCCTGTGGGTTTACTCCGGACATCACATGCTTGATCAGACTGTCTTTGCCAGCCGCATCCATGGCCTGGATGATCAGCAATACGGCCCACTGGTCCTGCGCGTAGAGTCTTTCCTGCAGATCTCGCATCACGGCCACGCTCTGCTGCAAGAGTTCGTTGGCTTTCTCTTTGGAATGGATTCCTCGAGTGTCGCCGGGATCGTAGTCTTTCAGTCGAAAAGAGTCGGGATGCCTGACCTGGAACGAGTCAGCCAATTTGAGGGCTTTCTTCGCGATTCTCATCGCATCTGTTGTATCCCAAAGCGGACACCCACGGCAAAGAGGACTGTGACGTTAGGCCTCCATGGAAAGGAACGGATCTTCAGGCCGTGAGCGCGCTGGGGGTGGCACCTCTTCCTTCTTGAGCAAGCCTTCATACTCCTCCAGAGAAGGAAATAGATCTTGCCGCGCCTCCAGAGGCAAGGTTGAGCCCTGGGGCGCCGTTACGAAAGCGCAGAACTTTTCCATCAACCTTATGCCACGATTGAATTGATCGAGCCAGAGGAACTGGCCCTGTTCGTTGATTTCCAGGAACCACCACTGGCCCTGCGCATCAATGCCGAAATCGAGGGAGCCGAAGCACAGCCCGGATTGCCGCGCGAACTCCAGCACGCCCTTTTCCACTTCAGGCGGAGTGGCGATTTCCTCGGCTGTAACGTGGCCTAAACCCGCATCCTGCCGCCAGTCCAGCGCCTGTTTCTTGTTCTTGAGCGCGTAGGAATAAAGCTGATTTCCCATCAACACCATGCGCACGTCAAATTCCTTAGGCACACGTTCCTGGTAGATGGCCGGAGCATAGGTCAAGACTTCGTCATGCGGCAACTGGTCCCGCGTCAGCTCAAAAGTTTCTGTGATGGCAACGCACATCTTGCCTTCCTTCTGCCACACATGCGGGGTAAAGCCCTTGCAGATGTTCCGGGCATTCTCGCGCGCAAAAAACTCTCCGACCGTTGCAGGATGGTTGGACATCAGGGTGGCCGGGGTCTTGAGGCCGCATTTGCGGGCCAGGCGCATCTGCACTGCCTTCTGGATCATCACTCGGGCAACCGAATACTTGTTGATGCACCAGACCGGAAGGGTTTCCAGGAAATAAGCGATGGAATGATAGAAGGAGCGGTATTCCAGGGAAGCAAATTTCTTGTCTGACTCGGCGGTTTTCGGGTTGGGAAGAGGCGGCTCCGGGCGGCGAATCCATACCACATCACCCGCGTCAACAGAGTGGCCTCCCAGAATAAGTGTGTCGCCGCCATTCATCAAGAGGGAAGATTGACCCTCGTCCGTCCAGGAGAGGCCGGCCCAGCACACAACGTTGTGGCCTGCCTTTTCCATCGCCCATTTGATCGGGGCTGTGTGGTTATCGTCTTCCGGCGCTAAGACTATGAGCTTCATGGCAATCGCCTCCGATTGGGTTTATCTCGTTGTATGGAATGAAAGGGTGGCCACCGTGGCAGCCACCTATGAATTGATTCATCCGCACTCGCCAATAGCCTGATCGCCATTGAGCAATTGCTGTTGTTTGTCAATAAAGCACGGGGTCAATGTGTGGCGTATCTTAAGGGCGCCATTCACGGCGTCTATTTCCTGTTCCGTCAGTTCACGAGCGCCCAAACGGCTAAGCACCCTATTATCCTGATCCATATTCGTTCTCCTTTGTCTTGGTTGGTCTTACAGTCGCGTCATTGCAGACCTCCGAACGGAGAGGTCCGGCGGATGAAAGCGAGGGCGCCTGGCAGAGGGTTAACAGCCAACCTCACCGACGTGCTGATCTCCATCCGGAGAAGGAGCGGAGGTGCAGAGTGAAAGAGTCCGAAATCCTCCATTGACGAGTTCGGCTTCTGTCGGCGTCAACTCGCGAGCACCCCGGCGAATTAATACTCTGTCCTGCTTATTCATATTTTCCTCCTTTAGTCATTTTGGTCCCCGTAGAAGCGGGTCCAAGACCTTTGAAAGCAATCTTGCCGGGCCGCCGCAAAGAGCGGCCCGATAAGAACTAGCACTCACCGATGGAAGCATCTCCGTCTCTTTGGTTTGCGCTGCCGATCGTGCAGGCGGTGAGAGTACGCAAGCCTCC
>DASYKK010000121.1:0-15495 GCA_035995565.1 Candidatus Angelobacter sp. | reverse complement strand
TCTGACCGGGCCAGATTGGTCCCTATGCTGCCGTAATACCCGCTCAAGCTAATTCCCGGGGCGCGTTCAAGCTGAGCGGCGCGCTTCGTGAGTTGCGTAGCGGTGGCGGTAGCAGCGGCAGATTTGATATCGGCCCGATCGTTGCGGGCCTGAGCCAATGATGACGCGAGATCGGCTCCGCTCCAGGGCTGGTACTTGGCTCTACTGATGGTGCTAAACTGCTGCCCGCTGGGCAGCCCGATCAGCCGCGCCAAAGTCAACTTATCTTTTTCGAAGTTCGCGGCAGACACCGTGAGCCGCTGCTCGCTGGTCTGTCTTTGTACGGTAGCTCTGAAGCCGTCAATCTCTGCGGCAAGTCCGGAACTGACGCGATTGAGTGCCTGCGCTTCGAGTTCACGTGCGGAGTCCAGTTCGGCCTTTGCGGTTTCCACGCGTGCTTCGCTCGACTGCACCTGAAGATAAGCCGTGCCCACAGCCAATGCCACCACGTTCCCGGCATCGTCCAGTTGCAGCCTCTGCGCCTCTGCTGTCTGTTTCGAAGCGCGATATCGATACATCGAATCCAGATTTAGCCCATTGTCAGAAAATGTGAGATAGCTTTCCTGATAGCCAAACTGTCCAGTAGCGGCCGGCAGGCCGGGAATCTTCAAACCAATAGCTACATGATTGAGGTCGTCAAGGTTCTGCCGCAGTAGAACAGAAACGCTGGGAATCATCGCGGAAAGAGCGCGCAGACGCTGTGCCTGAGCCTGGCGGAGAGAAACCTGATTTTCAATGACGCCAAGGTTGTAGCGCAAACCGCGAGTGATTGCATCTGACAATGAGAGTGCACCCGGTTCGTTGGATACCGTTCCGGTGGGTACACTGCCCAGAAATGGATTTTGCTGCTGCCCCGCAAGCGAGCTTGGAGTCGTACTGTTAGCTGCCGGATTGATTGTGCGCGGCGTGGCGATGCTGCCCAGTTCGAAAGATGGAGTGTTCTGTTGCGCTGCAGCATGTGTCACGAGTGCGGCAAGGCCGACGATAACGATGATGCAATAAATGCTCTTCAATTTCTGCTCCTGTTGTTTCATAGTTGCCTCAGTGAGCTTCCGTCGATCCTCCGCTACGGTACGGTTTGGTCATCAAAGCCAGAACCAACGTGGCCAGAGCTACCCAGCCGAGCAAATGAAAACAATCCAGCGAGCCAAGGAACGCCGCCTGTTGATTGGCCAGGCCGGATAGCATGCCGTAGGCCTTTTGCGAAGCGTCTGCGGCGCTTGATCCGGCGCCTGTGAGATATTGCGTGATGGTCTCCAGCTTCTGGTTGAAAACCGGATTGTCCGGCGTCAAGTGCTGCACCAGCACGCTGTGATGAAATTGCGTGCGACGCTCCAGCATGGTGGTCATAAACGCGACCCCAAAGCTCCCTCCGAGATTGCGAAAGAGGTTGGTAATACTGGACGCTTTGTTGTTCTTGTTCATCGGAAGATAGGAATAGGCCAGCGAACTGACAGGCACAAAAAAGAAACCAAGGCCAACTCCTTGCAACGCACGCGCCAGAGCGTAAGCGCGGTAATCAGAGCCCAGGTCGAGCGAGGCAAAGCGCCACATGGCCAGTCCCATGAAGATGGAGCCTACGAGAATCAACTTTTTCGCGCCTGTCTTAGGAATCAGGCGAACAACGACCGGCGCCATCAACACGATTACGAAAGCGCCCGGCCCGAGCACCAGTCCCGCGTCAGTGGCCGTATATCCATACAGTGATTGCAGCACCTGCGGTATCAGCACCGTGCTTCCGAACAATACGAAGAAAAATCCGAAGTAGAGAGCATTGGCCAGCGCGAAGTTGCGTTCTCGGAAAAGTTTGATCTCCACCACCGGGTCGTGGTGCCGCCATTCATAGGTGACGGCCGCAATTAATGCGGTGATCGCAATAGAAAGGAAGATCACGATGAAATGGCTCTCAAACCAGTCCTCGCGTTGACCTTTATCCAGAACAATTTCCAGCGCGCCGAAACCCAGAGCGATGAGCGAGATGCCGATGTAATCGATCTTCAATCTGCCGCCGATTCTTGCCGTCTTGGCTTCTTCGATAAACTGCGGCGGGTCGGAAACAAGTCGGTGAGTAAGAATTAAACTCACCAGACCAATAGGAATGTTGATGAAAAACACCCATCGCCAGGAGAAGTGATCTGTGATCCAGCCGCCCAGTGGCGGGCCAATGGCTGGCGCGGTCACGATGGCCATGCTGTAGAGAGCAAATGCCGCTGCGCGCTTGGCTCCGGGGAAGGTGTCCACCAGGATGGCCTGCTCGACCGGCGCCAGACCGCCTCCGCCCACTCCTTGCAGGATGCGGAAGAAAACCAGCAAGCCCAGGCTGGGCGCAATGCCGCACAAAAAGCTGCTGCCTACAAATAGAGCGACGCAAGCCATGTAATAGTTCTTGCGGCCGAAGACCCGGCTCAGCCATGCGCTCAGCGGAAGCACAACTGCATTGGCCACCAGATAACTGGTAAGCACCCACGTGCTTTCGTCATAACTTACGGCCAGACCGCCGGCAATATGAGGAAGAGAGACATTGGCGATGCTGGTGTCCAGCAACTCCATAAAAGTCGCTAAGGTAACGGTGATGGCAATAAGCCACGGATTGATCGCAGGTTTGGCAATTGTTTGTCCAGCGGACGTGCTTAGCGATCCGGAAAGTGCCTGCGTGCCCACCGATCAGCTCCTTGTGTACGGCGTAAACTAACCGCCTTAACAGATGCGTACGCCGTATACAACGACGCAAAAAAAATATATCTATTCGAATTGCCGGGTAACAGTTTCGATGACGAGTTCTTTCATGCGCTCCGGTTCTTTCCAGGGATAGCACTGGCCGGTGGTGATTAGCATGCTGGCAATTCCGTGCATGGCAACACGGAGAACCTGGGCCGCCATTTCCACGTCCACTTCAATGCCCTTCTCCGTCGCGCACTCGCGCACGCCGGCACGCAGCCGGTCCATGGCGCGCTGGCCAATGGCGACTTTGCGCTCGGCCACCGGACCCGGTGGCATCACGGTCATAAAAGTTACTTTGTAATGATTGGGGTGGCTCAGGTGAAAATCGACAATCGTACGCAAAGAACGGCGCAAGCGCTCGAGAGCAGTCCCGGGCTGAAGCCGCGTCTCATCCAGAACTTGAATCATTCCACTGAAAGTTTCTTCGCAGATTGAGAGGAGCAACTCTTCCTTGTTTTCATAGTGGCGGTAAATTGCCATTGGCGAGCAGCCAATTTTCGAGCCGATGCGCCGCATGGAAACGCTTTCATAGCCTTCCCGGGCAAAAAGATCGCGGGCCACATCGCGGATCTGCTCACGCAAAGGAGCGGGCGAGCGACGTGTTTTTACCCGTCCGGCAGTGGGAGCGCGTTTTAAGGCAACAGGCAAAGGTCAACTCCAGCCACAATGCTTACACCGTACACAAGTAGATGTCAAGAACCGTTCTGCGGATTCATCTCAGTCACATTTATTGGCGTTGGGTTAAAACTGCACAACAGTATTGCAATGCAGCCGCAGTTCTGCTCATATTGAACATGGACTTAGACAATCTCAAGACCTTCCTGGAAGTTGCAAGACTGGGAAGCTTCTCCCGCGCAGCCGAAAAAGTTCTTCGCTCCCAGCCCGCCGTAAGCGCGCAGATCAGGCAATTAGAGCAGGAATATGGCAAGCGTTTGTTTGATCGCAACGCCAAGTCAGTCAGGCTGACTCCCGCCGGCGAAGTTGTGTTTGACTACGCTCAACAGCTCCTTATTCTTCAGGCCAAGGCGCAGCAGGCGGTCGCCGAGCAAGATGGCGTACGCAGCGGAACTTTGTCCATTGGGGCCAATGAAGGCACGTTTTTGTACGTTTTGCCGAGAGTCCTGGCTAAGTATCATAAGCAGTTTCCAAAAGTTAAGATTAGCGTGTACCGCAGTTTTACTCATAAGGTGACGACAAAAGTTGAGGAGGGCGTAGTGGACCTGGGTGTGTTAACCATGCCGGTCAAATCCCCCAGCCTTGAAGCAATCCCCGTATTCCGCGATCGGATCCTTCTAATGGCCGGTTCAACGAGTCCGCTATTCGGAAAGAAAACCGCTACGCTGGAAGAAGTCGCGGCTGAGCCCATTATTCTGCCAAAGACCGGTTCCATCAGGAAACTGATGGAAAAAAATCTGCGGCCGTTCCGGGACAATTTGAATGTCACCATGGAACTGACCAGCGTAGTGATGATCAAGCGGTTCGTCCGCGCTGGCTTTGGAGTGTCACTGATTTGCCGCAGCTTCGCGGCTGAGAACGTGCAGCGCGGCGAGGTCAAATTGCTGCAAGTCGAGGGCCTGGAACTGTGGCGAGAGTTGGCTCTGGTCTATCGCAAAGACCGCAGCCTTCCCTTGATCGCGTCAGCGTTTGTGGAGGTCGCGCGGAAGGAATTGGCAATCCAATCAGTGAAATAATCGTTCAGCCTAATAGCGGCACGGACACTAAAATGGACCGCGCCGCTCAGGCCTTGATCTAGGTTCTAACTCACAATACGTTCGGCCGGCGATTTGTTATTTCGTGCCAGGCGCAATGACGTGTACACAGCAGCAACGCCGACCATCAAATTTGCGACCACAACCGGCGCCGAATGGATTTCAAGCCCGTAAACAATCCAAAGCAGCGCCGCTGCGGCCTGAATTCCACGCAGTGCTCCCGCTTTCTTGAAGAAGTACGAGCTCGCAAAAAATGCGGTCGCCGTCCAGCCAAGTATGTTAAGCCACATATCGACGGCCCCTTAGATTGTTGCGGCGTCAGCGCGCTCGCTCTTGGCCGAACGCAATGTGAGCCAATCTGTGCGCGCGCGTGCCCATTCACGTACCAGGAAACCATTGCCTTCAAAGAACTCCTGGATCTCAGGCGGCTGCCATCCAGCTACCTCTTCCAGAATCGGCACCAGCATGGCAAGAGTGTTGGCACTCAGGACAGTGCGCTTGGCAATTTGGGTAACATCGCGCGTTTCTGAGACGGCAATGGTCAACCCAGCGTCGCGATTCACGTGCAGCATGGCATGCACGTCAGAACTTCCGTCACCGGCGTAAACAACACGATCTGGGCCGATCTGCAATTCTTCCTGCAACTGTACGATGCGGGCTACTTTTCCGTAGCCAGCTGTGACGCGGAGAATAGTTTCAATTTCTCCGGTGGCGCTGTACTTGAATTCCGATCCAAAGATGTGGTCCGGGGGCACAATGCCTTCCAGCGCCGACTGCACAATCTCAGCGGGCGCAGCCGAGAGAACGTAAAAATTGAAATGATAGCCGGGTACGCCCTTATCCAGAATCCTGTAAAGAAGATGGATCTGCTCTTTCAAAGGAATGCGCTTACCCGCTTCGATCAGGTGCTCACGGCGGACATGGCGGAACTGTGGATCGTGGAGCAGAAGATAGGAAAGCTCCGCGCCCTGCTGCACCAGATTCAGCTTCGCCATACCCTGCGATTTGCGTTCAAATTCATGCGCTGGAATGCCCAGCATCTCGCTGAGGACGAACCCGGAGTCGTTGAAGCTCAGCGTTTGGTCAAAATCGCTCGCAAATAGGTATTCTTTTTTCACCTTATTATTATTATTTTTATTATCGATATTCATGTATGGATATTAGATGTGTTTAGAGGCTGTTCGATGTTAATTGATGGTCAAATTTCCGGATTGCTGCCTGGAAACGCATCCAGCGAAATTTGAACACCAGAAATGCAAAGAAGCTGTAGGTGGGGTTTCGCATAATCAACACTAAGTTGATTTATTGCTGAAGTCCAATCGATTAAATCTATGTGGTGCATTAGCGTTTTTTTGCGCCGTTCCGCGGCAAACCGCTTGGGCTGCGGTCCGCCGAAAAACTGCGGATTCTTTCTTCGAAATTCAGATAGCAAGAATCCAAATTCTCTATTTCCCTTTTCTCCCGCAGCCATTTATCAAAGTCCATGGACAGTACGTTCTCCCATGGACATCCAGACCATGATGCGTGCGGCACAGGCTTCGTCGTACGGCCCGCCAGTGGCGCAACGCATGAGGTAGTGGACCGGGCTCTGGTGGCGCTACAGAGGCTTTCGCATCGGGGTGGCATCGATGCGGACGCGTCCAGCGGTGACGGCGCAGGCCTTCTCACGGCCATTCCTCAGAGAATGTTGACTCGCGCAGCACGTGACCTTCGTATTTCCTTACCGCGCATTTACGGTTTGGGAATGCTCTTCATTAGAGGTGGTGAAGAGGGTCGCGTGCAGGCGGAGCTAAAAGCTATCGCTTGGGGCATGCGGTTAAGAATCTGCGGATGGAGAGAAGTGCCAACGAATGCCGCAGTGCTTGGCCTGCGCGCGGCAGCGACTGTGCCATCAATCTGGCAGTGTTTCATTGGCGCAACGGAGCAGACAGCTTGCCTGGAACGCCAATTATTTCTATTCCGCAAGGCTGCGGAAGCCGGCTTAGGGGATGCGGCATACTTCTGCTCGCTCTCATCGCGCACTGTCCTTTACAAAGGCCTGCTTTCGCCACGGCAGTTAGGCGAATTTTATCCGGATTTGCGCCACCAGGACTTCGAAACTTCATTTGCCATCTTCCATCAGAGGTTTTCCACCAACACGCAACCTGCCTGGCAACTGGCGCAGCCATTCCGTTTGCTGGCGCACAACGGCGAAATCAATACCATTACCGGCAACCGACGCTGGATGAAAGCCCGCGAGTCTGAAATTCGGATCAAGCTGACGGCGGGCGATCGATTTAATGCGCTGGAAGAAAATGTCAGTGACTCTGCGAGTCTGGACAACGCGGTGGAATTGCTGGTGCAGCAAGGCTACACACTTGACCGCGCCATGCTTAGCCTGGTCCCGCCCGTGGTGGGGGCTAACTCCAGGCTCGGTCCAGAAATTATCGACTTGATTGAGAGAGCGTCCCACGACTATGAGCCTTGGGACGGCCCTGCGGCGCTGGTATTTTCAGATGGCCTGATGCTGGGAGCCAAGCTCGACCGCAATGGGTTGCGGCCCATGCGCTACACACGGACCTCAACCGGCTGGCTGGTGGCGGGCTCAGAAACCGGCCTCGCGGATTTCGACGACAAACATATTATCGAGCGCCAGCGTTTAGGCCCAGGCGAGGCTCTGCTGGTAGATCTTCAATCTGGCAAAGTCCTCCCGCGGGGTACTTACGTTCGCGGGATAAACGCTAAGTCAAATACTCGGCCCAAGGCCACGGTGCGCCTGGTGCCCGGCAATGAGAGCGATGTCTCCACGGTATCGGAGCCCCGAAGAGTGGCTGCGGCACTAGGCTGGAGTGAAGACCAGATCAATTTCCTTCTTTATCCGCTTGCTGAAGGAAAAGAACCTGTATTCAGCATGGGCGACGACACACCGCCGGCATTTCTTTCCAGGATGCGGCGCACCCTCTGGGATTATTGCAAGCAGCGCTTTGCCCAGGTCACGAACCCTCCCATTGACTCGATTCGCGAAGTTCATGTGATGTCGCTGGACACACGGATCGGACCAGATTTGATCGCTGATTCGCCAGTATTGGATCAACGACAAATGCATGCTCTGGAACAGGCTTTCCCATCGCTGCAGCGTGTGGACGTTACGTTTGATTGTGCAAACGGAGTTTCCGGGGCCATTGGGGCAATAGAACGCATGCGCAAAGAGGTCCGGTGGGGACACGGATCTGCTCCGCCGCTTGTTGTAATCAGTGATCGCAGCATTTGTGAACAGCGTGCAGCGCCGCCAATCCTGCTGTCGGTTGCCGCCTTGTGGAAAGAGATAACGCTGGGAGGACATTTCCGGATTCCCATCATCGTGGAAACCGCGCAGGTCATTGAGACACATCACGTGGCTTTGCTGGTAGCAGCCGGCGCCGCGGCTGTCCGGCCGTTCCTTGCTCAGCAGCTTGCGGAAGAGCGAGTTGCGGGAGGGACGGCGAACTATCGCAATGCCGTCAATGCCGGCCTGAGAAAGGTTTTGTCGCGTATGGGCATATCGACTCTGGCCAGTTACCGCAACGCGCAATTATTTGAAGTGATCGGGTTGGATGCAGAGATCTGTCGCGAGTTTTTTGAAAGCGCTCCGCGCTGGGCAGAAGCCAATTCTCTGCAGCAATTGCTGGGAGACTATCTGCTGAACCATGCGGAGGCTTTTCGTCCGGAATTCAAGCAACCAGCGGACGCTGGGCTCTATCGCTTCCGGAAACCAGGCGAGCAGCACGCTACGTCCGCTGGACTGCTGCGAAAGATGCATGCGCACATGCGCAACCCGGACGCGGCACGCTACCAGGAATTTGAATCGCTTGCATTGGAGCGAGAGCCGGTGGCAGTCCGCGATTTACTGGACTTTGTGCGTGCAGCGACCGGGTCATGCGATTCGGTGGAATCGGAATCGGCGATCCTGCAGCGGTTCAGCGTACAGGCCATGAGCGTAGGAGCCATCAGTCCGGAGGCGCATCGAACGCTCGCAATCGCAATGAATGAACTGGGCGCGCGCAGCAATACAGGTGAAGGAGGTGAAGACCCGGAGATTTACACCAAATCTCCGGAAGCTGCTTGCCGCGTGAAACAGGTGTCCTCTGGACGGTTTGGCGTGACGGCGGAATACCTGGTCAACGCTCATGAGCTTGAAATCAAGATTGCGCAAGGTTCCAAACCGGGTGAAGGCGGGCAGTTGCCGGCCTCCAAGGTGACGGTGTATATCGCGAAGCTGCGTCATGCTGTTCCGGGGATGGCACTCATTTCGCCGCCGCCGCACCATGACATCTACAGCATTGAAGACCTGGAGCAGTTGATTCACGATCTTCGCCAGATCAATCCTGCTGCCCGCATTGGCGTGAAGCTGGTAGCGGGCGCTGGAGTGGGAATTATCGCGGCCGGCGTGGCCAAAGCTGGAGCCGACGTAATCACCATCAGCGGATTCGATGGCGGCACCGGCGCGTCACCCTTGAGTTCGATCAAGAACACTGGTGTGCCCTGGGAATTTGGTCTTCGCGACGCGCACCAAACGCTCATCAAGGCAGGATTGCGACAGCAGGTTCGGCTCAGAGTCGATGGGGGGTTGAAATTTGGACGCGACGTAGTCATCGCGGCGCTGCTTGGTGCGGATGAATTTGGTTTTGGAACGGCTGCCCTGTTGGCGATGGGTTGCGTGATGGCGCGGCAATGTCATCTCAACACTTGTCCGGTAGGGATCGCCACGCAGGATGAAACTCTGCGAACCCGCTTCACCGGGCGTCCTGAGATGGTAAAAGATTATTTTCGCGCTGTGGCCGCAGAGACGCGCGCATTGCTCGGCCGCATGGGCGTACATTCGCTGGAAGAGATTGTGGGCCGAACCGAACTACTGTATCCGCGCACACTAGGCGCCTACCGATGGATTCGGGGGTTGCTGCCGCCCACTGCCCGGGTTCCCCACACGGCCAAACGGCGCGGAACAACCAGAGATCTTTCGCAGCGTCTTATAGATCTTTCGCGTAACACGGGACGAGTTCCTCCGGTGTTGCCGATTGTCAACGCGGATCGCAGTATAGGAGCAGAGCTTACGGGCGAGCGCTTACGGCGGCAATCGCCCAGTTCTGCCTCGTCTCCGCTGGAAGTTCGTTTCAGCGGCACTGCGGGACAAAGCTTCGGCGCGTTCCTGGGCGCAGGCATTAAGTTTCACCTCAGCGGAGCTGCCAATGACTACGTGGGCAAGGGGTTGAGCGGAGGCACAATTGCCATTGAAACCGGGAACGGAGCTTCGCGTCGCGGTGATGTTCTGGCCGGTAACACTGTTCTATATGGAGCCACGTCAGGAGAGTTGTACATCGCCGGGCAGGCGGGTGAGCGGTTCGCTGTGCGAAACAGTGGAGCCGTTTCAGTAGTGGAGGGTGTGGGGGATCACGCTTGCGAATACATGACTGGAGGCGTGGTTGTGATTCTGGGACCGGCGGGCATCAATCTTGGCTCAGGAATGACTGGCGGATTGACCTATGTCCTTAGCGACCGTGTGTCCATCAATTCCTGCAACGCAGATTTCGTCCGACTGGAGCCGCCGTCAGCGGAGGAAGAACAGGCCGTGCGACAGTTGCTGATCCGGCACTGGATGCTCACCCGCAGCGACCGCGCAGCTCTGTTGCTGGCTTCGGGCATGCGTCTTCCGATCACGCGCGTGCAACCGCTAGTGCTACCCTGCCCTGTCGCCGAAACATGGAAGCCGATCTTGCAGCGGTTTGAGCGCGCTGCACTCAGTGGCCTGCGTAGCTCTCATGAGCGAGAAAAGAGGAAAAACCGGGACCTTCCCCAAAGGAAAATCACGGTTGAAGCCGCAACCGGCTAGCGCACGCAATTCAAGGGAAGCCGCTTTCTGCAAGCGGTGCGTTTAACGCTGATTAATCAATAATTCTGAAAAAGAAATGGTAGGCACGAGGAGACTCGAACTCCTGACCTCTACCGTGTCAAGGTAGCGCTCTAACCAACTGAGCTACGCGCCTACAAAACCGGTTGGCAGAAGTTATTTTATCACCACTGCGGCGCCTTGGAGCCGCCGACCGTCAAAACCTTGGTACACTGGCGCGGGCGCATGAGCACACTTTTTGTAATGGGCGACTCAATAGTTTGGGGCCAGGGTCTGGCGTACGAGCACAAGACCGCCAGCATCCTGGCGCGCCATCTGGGAGCCGAGATCAAAATGGTGGCGCACTCCGGAGCCAAAATTGGCATTCGTGACTCATACACGGTCACTATGCCTTCACGAGAGGTGCCGTGTTTCTTTCCCACGATCCTGCAACAGCTACAAGAATTCAATGGTGATCCGGCGAGCGTGAAATGGGTGCTGATGAATGGCGGCATCAATGACGTTGAGGTCCAGCGAGTTTTCAATCCCATCATCCCGCAGTATGAACTGGAACTGCATACCCGCAATTATTGCGGACGCGACCTGCTGGCAATCTTGCAGCAGGTAACGCAGAAATTCCCCAAGGCGCTGACGCTGATCCTGGGATATTACCCTGTGCTAAGTCACTTGAGCAGGCCGGAGGGAGCGGAAAACCTGTATTCGCTGGTACACGGGGTCAAGTTTGCGCCGCTTGTTGATGCCGCTCTTTTCCGAAGTGAACTAGTGGAGCATTGCCTGCGTTTCTGGAAGCTTTCAACCGGCCTTTTTCGTAGCGCCGTGGAGAATGTAAACCGCGAGGCAGGAACGAAGCGGGCCATTTTTGTCGATTCTGGCATGGACGAAGCAAACGCGGCTTATGCTCCGCAGTCATTATTGTGGGAATGCGACCTGAACGATCCGGACAGGGCGCCGGACGAAGCCGTTGAAGAAAGGCGCGTGGCCTACGAATTAGTGGGCGCCGGTGACTTACAGAAAAACCAGGTTCTGCTTTCAGCGGTGGGGCACCCGAATGTCGCTGGCGCCGCAATTATGGCCGAACAGTGCATCAGGGCCGTAGCGGAAGCGAATACGATGGAAGCCGCCGTTTAGAACGTTTCTCCTCATGGCAACGCTGGGCTGAATTGCGTGATAACCTTGATGCTCTTTCAAGAGATGCCAGCAAAAGCCAACTGAGGCCCGCAAACACCATGAACACTGGACAGCTCGTCCTGGTCACACTACAGAACCCGCGAGAAAAATTCTGGGGCGTCCTGCTGGCATTGACGCCCGCAGGGGCGAGCTTGCGCGGCGTGGATTTGGAGTCATTTGACGACTTTACGCAGTTGGTTAAAGCAGGCGAGGCCACAACGCCCGGCACGGTTTTCTTTCCCATGCATCGCGTGCAGCGGATGGAAGTGGACGCTCGCAACGGCGACCTGCCGTCGCTGGCCGATCAGTTCGCAACAAAGACTGGGTTTGACGTGAGTAAATTCTTTCAGGATTCACAGTGATGCTCCGTCAATTAAAGTCCGCGCCAAATCTGCTGTCATTGCTGCGACTGATTTTTGTACCGTTCGTGGTGGTCGCCATCCAGCAGCAGAAATATGCTTGGGCGCTAGGAATATTTGTTGTGGCAGGAATCACGGACCTTCTGGACGGCCTGCTTGCGCGCGTGTTGAAACAGAAAACTACTCTGGGCCAATACCTTGATCCCATTGCCGATAAGCTGTTGCTGAGCACGATGTTTCTGATGCTCTCAATTGCTCATATTATTCGCTGGCCGGTCACGATCCTGGTGTTCAGCCGTGACATCATGATCCTGATTATCTGCACGTTGCTCTATGCCACCGGCACAATGCGTGTCTTCCGCCCGAGCTGGTTTGGAAAAGCAAACACAGCAGTGCAGATTTTGAGCGTGCTTCTGGCACTGATTTACCAGATTACGCTGGCGGATTGGGCTCGACTGGGAAAGCGCTGGAGTATTTATGCAACTGTGGCGCTCACTACGATCTCAGGCGTCCACTACGTGTTGCGGCTGGCCCTTGATCTGCGTTCCGCAGGCAATAAGGCGGAGCAGGAATAACCCGGCGAAGCGAACTACGAAATTGTGAACGCATCTTTGAACAACTCGATGTCCGGCGCAAGCCCGGGCTCAAAATAAACGCTCACAATATCAAAACGAAACGGCGCATCGGCCTTGGTTTTGCGCAGGAATTCACGGGCCACGCGGGAGAGATCGTGCTGCTTCTCCGCGTCCACGGCGACTTCAGCCGGCATGATGTTGCGCGTGGTGCGCGTCTTCACTTCGATAAAACAGAGGGTCGCGCCGTCCCAACCCACCAGGTCAAGCTCGCTGCGGCTTCGCGGGCTGCGATAATTGCGGGCAATGATCACGTAGCCTTGTTTGCGGAGATGGAAGTAAGCGGCTTCCTCGCCGCGGCGTCCGGTGTGCAGGTGCGGTGCAGTGAGATTTTTTCCGGGCAGCAGCCGGGCGAAGGAATCAAGAGCTCGGAGTGTGAGGCGGGTTAGCGTGCCCGAAGCAGACATAAAAAATTGCCGCGAATCAACGCGAATGAACATGAATCATAGCAAATCTGTTTTTTGATTCGCGCTTTTTCGCTCCAATTCGCGGCCTGTTGGTTATTTGTTTTCTTTCTCCACGATGCCAATGCATTCTTCCAGCACGTCCATGGCGATATCAGCCTGTTCCTGCGTCAGGATGAGCGGAGGCGCGATGCGGATAGAGTTTTCGCCCGCACCGAGGAAGAGGATCCCGCGCTCAAACGCCAGTTCAACAATGCGGTCACGCTCGTCGTGGGCGGTAGCCTTCGACTTTTTGTCTTTCACGATCTCGACGCCGATCATCAGGCCCCGTCCACGCACATCGCCGACCATGGGATGAGTCTTCACCCAGCCGCTGATGCGCTTCATCATGTAGGCACCCACAACTTCTGCATTCTTGATCCCTTCGCTTTCCAGAACGTCCATGGTCGCGAGAGCAGCTTCAATGCAGACTGGGTTGCCGCCGAAGGTCGAAGCATGGGAACCTGGGACCCAGTCCATGATTTCCGCGCGGGCAAGCATCACTCCCAGCGGCATGCCGGAAGCAATGCCTTTGGCAATGGTAATGATGTCGGGCTCAACGCCGGTATGCTGGATGGCCCACCATTTGCCGCTGCGTCCGGCGCCGCTCTGAACTTCGTCAGCCACGAGCAGGATGCCATGCTTGTCGCAGATGCGGCGCAGTTCGCGCATGAACTCGGTTGGAGCCGGCAGGTAGCCGCCTTCACCTTGAATGGGTTCAATGAAGAAGGCCGCGCATTCTTCAGGCGGCATGATGGTCTTGAATACGCGGTCTTCAATGAAGTGCACGCACTCGGCAATATGCTCATCGGCCGTCATGCCTTCAGGCTTGCGATAGACATTTGGATATGGCACGTGAGTCACACCCGGAACCACGGGGAAGAAGCGGCGGCGCTGCTGCGCTTTCGATGCGGTGAGTGAAAGCGCACCCATAGTGCGTCCATGAAACGCGCCGTAAAAGGCGATGATTCCCTGGCGCTTGGTGTGATAACGCGCGAGCTTCATTGCAGCTTCAACAGCTTCCGTGCCCGAGTTGCCGTAGTAAGCGCGAATCGGGCCGCACATGGGCGCGATCTTGGCTAGGCGCTGGGCTAGCGTGATCATGCTTTCGTAGTAAAAGTCGGTGCCGGACATGTGAATCAGTTCGGCGGCCTGCTTCTGGATTGCTGCCACGACTTTGGGATGGCAGTGTCCGGTAGAAACCACGGCGATTCCGGCGGAGAAATCCAGGAATTCATTGCCGTCAACGTCCTCGACAATTACGCCGCGGCCGCGTTTGGCCACCAGCGGATAGGAGCGGGTATAGGACGGAGAAATGTACTGCGCGTCGCCTTGCAGGACGGCCTGGGCCTTGGGACCGGGGAGCTTAGTGCGAATCTTGGGACCGGCGACAGAAATAGTTTGCGTTGCCATGTTCATCCTCTTTTCAAAAGTGGTTGCGTGTTGATGCCTTCGGCCGGAGTAAAAGGAACATGCAGGCCGATGAAAGAGTGAGGAGGAAGGGAAAGATTAGTCGCCGGCGAAAAGATTAGCGCGAGCATGCGACGGCAGGACCGCAAGGTAGCGGCGGGGGCAGACAAGAAAATCCACCCAGCAAGCGAGAGATCGCTTGGGTGTGCGCGTTGCGAACCAATATGTGCTGCGTGAGGCCATGTGCACCTCTATTATAACTCGAAAACAGGCGGAAAATCGCGCGCGGCTGACAGTTACGAGAGTGCATTTCCATGCGTGATTCGCGCCATCCACTTATTTCGCATCGACAAGATCGGCAAGAGAGTCAGATGATAGTACTTAAGTCATGCCTCTCAGCCAACAGCCCCAGCGCTCTCGCGTAATTTTGGCTTTTGCCCTGCTCTACGTTCTTTGGGGCTCCACATATCTCGCCATGAGGGTGGTGGTGCGGGACATGCCGCCCTATGTGGCGGGAGCGGTCCGCTATCTGGTCTCAGGGCCAATCATGCTGGTCGCGTGCGCGCTTATGGGGCGGAAAATCAGCCTCAACCGGCGTGATCTAGGGCGACTGCTGGTGATCTCCATTCTGCTGCTCTCGATCGGCAACATTGGTGTGCTGTGGGGCGAAGAATACGTTTCCAGCGGATTGGCGTCGCTGATCGTGGCTCTGGTGCCGATCTGGGTGGTGATGATTGAGGCATGGGTCTTCCGCGCGGGCCGTATGACCGCCAAAGGGCTGATTGGCCTGGCGATCGGGATTGTCGGCCTGATTGTGCTGCTGTGGCCGCGGATCACATCCGGCACGCATCTGGGACAGCTGGAGCTTCTGGGCGCAGGCATTCTGGCGGGAGCGTCGTTCTTTTGGGCGCTGGGGTCAGTGTTCTCCCATCGGTTCAACCTGACCGTTGACGTATTCGCATCCGCCGCCTGGCAAATGACGCTGGCCGGCGCGGTGAATGGCGTTATCGCGCTGGTGACGGGGCAATTTCAGAGAACCCATTGGACAAAGCCGGCACTCACTGGCATCGGCTATCTCATCGTGTTCGGATCGTGGATCGGCTATACGGCCTATATCTATCTGCTTGAGCATGTGCCCACGCCGAAAGTGGC
>DASYKK010000120.1:0-2936 GCA_035995565.1 Candidatus Angelobacter sp. | reverse complement strand
GAAGATCGCGTGCGGACACTGCTTGGCCGCGGTCCGCAAAGGCATGGCGGAATGGACCCCAAACTTGCGGGCTTCATACGACGCTGCCGACACCACGCCTCGCTCATCCCGCTGTCCCCCAACCACCACGGCTTTGCCTTTCAGCGCGGGATTGAACAGCTCTTCCACGGAGACAAAGAAGGCATCCATGTCGACGTGGAAGATAGTTCGCCGGGTCGCTGAATCTGCGGGTGTCACATTCTGAAGATACACCAGCCAGCGACGACTTTCGTGGAATTTTCACTCAGTCCATTGCTGCTACGAACCGGCAAATATGCCGCTCAACGGATGAATGCTGCCTGATTCTCCAGCAACAACTCTGACAGGGCAAGAATAGCGAAACTTTAGCCTCCAGCCCGGCATCATATCTGGACGGTCTTTGCTGTGCCCCAAAGGTGCAATTCGTGGGCCAAAGATTTAGTATGTCTTCCCTGCGTTGATTGAGGACAGGAATCCCATATGGCGCACCTGAAATCGGTTTTGACCTTCCCGCCCGCTTCCGCGGACGAACGCGCCCTGGCTTCACTCGCCAGCCAATATGTTTCCGTACGCCAGCAGACTGACGCGCTGACCGCTCCCCTGAGTCCGGAAGATTTGATGGTGCAGTCCTGTCCGGAGGCAAGCCCGGCCAAATGGCATCTGGCGCATACCAGTTGGTTCTTTGAGACGTTCATTCTTTCCAGCCATTTGCCGGGATATCGGCCTTTCCACCCTCAGTTTCGCGATCTCTTTAATTCTTATTACAACGCAGTAGGCCAGCAGCCGGAAAAAGCGCTGCGCAATACTTTTTCGCGGCCCCCGCTGGAGGAAATCCGAAAATATCGTGCGCACGTGGATGAGCAAATGCTCAAGCTGTTGCAATCAGGTTCGTTCGCCGCGGAAGCGCAGAAACTTATCGTTCTCGGGCTGAACCATGAACAACAGCACCAGGAGCTGATCGTTACCGATATCAAGCATGGATTCTGGAGCAACCCGCTCCATCCGGCCTACCAGCCGGCAATCGCTGCAACGTCGATGGACAGCGCACCGCACCAGAAACCTCAGCTTTATCCTGAAGGACTTTATGAGATCGGGGCGGATGGGGAGTCGTTTTATTTCGACAATGAAGGCTCGCGGCACAAAGTCTTTCTGCGTCCGTTTCGTTTCGCCATGCGACTGGCAACTTGCGGCGAATATCTTTCCTTCATGGAAGACGCAGGTTATTCGCGTCCGGAACTCTGGCTATCTGATGGGTGGCAGGCCGTCCAAACCAATCGCTGGAAAGCGCCGCTCTATTGGGACAAATCCGGTGGGCAATGGACTCAGTTCACCTGCTCCGGCATGCGCAACGTGGAAGAAACCGAGCCGGTGTGCCATGTGAGCTATTACGAAGCTGACGCATTTGCACGTTGGGCCGGTGCCCGCCTGCCTACCGAGTTCGAGTGGGAAGTGGCCGCAAGCCGCACCCCGGCCGTGCAAGGCAGTCTTTTGGAAAGCGGCAGGTTTCATCCTGCTCCGGCTCCGCCGACGCTGGAAAACGGCGTACCGCTGCAATTGTTCGGCGACGTGTGGGAGTGGACGGCCAGCGCCTATCTTGCCTATCCCGGCTATAAGCCCGCGGCTGGCGCGCTGGGTGAATACAACGGAAAATTTATGAGCGGACAGATGGTGCTGCGTGGCGGATCCTGCGTTACCCCGCGTTCGCATATCCGCACAACGTACCGCAATTTTTTTCCGCCGGAAACACGCTGGCAATTTTCCGGGATAAGGCTGGCTGACGATGGCGGTTAAAAGCCCTGCAGTCCTGGTAAGTCCGATTGCGGAAGAAGTGTTGCGCGGCCTGAGCGCGCATCCCCGTCGGCTGCCTCCTAAGCTTTTCTATGACGCCGCCGGCTCGCGCCTTTTCGATCAGATCACAGAGACCGTCGAGTACTATCCTACGCGGACGGAGCGCGCCATACTGAAGAAGTATTCCGGCGAGATCGTTCACCATGCCGGCGCAAATCTAACGCTGGTAGAGTTGGGTGCAGGCAGCGCCAGCAAGACCCAGGTTTTGATTGAAGCATTGCTGCGTCGGCAGTTGCGCGCGGATTTTTATCCCGTGGACGTTTCGTCTTCCGCCCTGCAAAGCGCTCTCACTACTTTGAATGGCCACTTTCCCCGGCTGCGCGTGAGCCCGATTGTTGCCGACTACACGCATCGCATCCCTGATCTGAATTCTCTGCCCGGCCTCAAGCTGGTGCTCTTTATTGGCTCCACTATCGGCAACTTTGAGCCGGAAGAAGCCATGGCTTTCCTGAAGAGCGTGCATCGCTCGCTTGAGCCGGGCGATGCGCTGCTCATTGGTTTTGATCTGATCAAAGATGCCGGCGTGCTTCATGCTGCTTACAATGACGCGCTGGGCGTCACCGCCGCATTCAACAAAAACATGCTGGTGCGCATCAATCGCGAACTGGGCGGCAGCTTTGACATTAATTCTTTTGAGCACGTGGCCCTGTGGAACCGGCGCAAATCACGCATTGAAATGCATCTGGAGAGCCTGTACGAACAAACCGTCTGGGTGCAGGACCTGGGCCGCGGCTTCCATTTTGAAAAAGGCGAGCGCATCCATACGGAAAATAGTTATAAGTTCAATGCTGCGTCCATTGCACGCCTGCTGCGCCGCAGCGGCTTTAGGCTGGAAAAGCGCTGGACTGATGCGCAAGGCTGGTTCTGCGAAGCGCTGGCAAGGGTTTAGCGTACCATTCCGCCCTTAACACTTCTTTACCGCCCTCAGCTCAGACCATCTTGAGAGCTGCTCGTCTAACTGGTAAAGTAAGTGTTCACTTACTTCACAACTTCCCCCAATGCCTGTACGTCTTTCATCTCTCGACCGTCGGCGGCAGATCTTGCGCACTGCGTCCGGCCTTTTTGCGCGC
>DASYKK010000119.1:0-7198 GCA_035995565.1 Candidatus Angelobacter sp. | reverse complement strand
TGATCAACACTGATGACACTGATCCGGAAAGGCAAATCATACCGCGGATGAACGCGGATTTGCGCGGATTTGGGAGCAAAAGGCCGCTTAGGCGGCGAGAAAAAGTTGGTTCTTTGACAAATTGTTGAGGAAGTTAGGGGCAAATTTCTGGGTCCTATGATGCAGCGGAGCAGGTCCCTCACGCGCTTCGGCTCATCCAAGGCTCGCCGTCGGGATTCGGGATGGCAGGTCGAGGGAGGACAGGTGTTCGAATCGGGATGGCAGGTCGAGCAGGACGCCCTACTAGCTATTTATCTTCATCGGGCGCTTTCGTTGGGCTCACAGACTGCGCCATATATCGCGCGCCTTCGAACGTCGCGCGGACCAGGACATCGCGCCCAACGCCCAGCTCATTTCTGTTCGCGACAGCCGAGGGAGCGAAATGGATTTCGTAATTCTTGTCGTCCGTCGAGTTCTGCACCGCCAGCAGGCCTCGATGGAGATCAAGGAACGTGACTTTTCCGGAGAAGGTGAAAGTCGATCCCGGCGTGGCGATGATGCTGACCTCACGCGCCAGGCCTCGGTTGGGACTGGAAGCGGCAAAGCGCACGTGCACCAGCGTTCCCGGCTTCACGTCTTTGAAGGCCGCAGGAGTCTGTCCGTTGCTGATGCGGGTTTCCGGATCGACGGCGAAGCGCACCGGCACGGAATTCAGCGTGTCACGCAGCGTGAGTTCGTTGTGCTTGGTGTCAATGGCAATGATCTGGCCATCGGCGTCCGCGGGAAGCTCAGCGACGCCCACGCGTATGTTGCGGGCAAAAATATCGTGCTTATTGTTGTCGAGCTGGGTATCAACGTATACGCGCTCGCCCTTTTTGAGCGCCAGTTGCGTGGTCTCCGCGCCATTATGGAAGATGTGCGTGCGCTCATCGAAATTGACGGTCCAGTGGCTGCCGCCGAAAACGTGGACAGTCATGCGGTTGCGCATGCGGTCAATGCCGGTAATTGTGCCTCCGACCATAGTTGTGGTGGTGCGCGGCACGGGCGCGGGATCAAGAATTGGATCATGCCCGTCGGTCACGAGGGCGCCGGAAGTGGCGGAACTGTCAAGAATGTCAGTCTTTGGCTGTGCCTGCGGAACCGGCGTAGCCACGGCAGCCGGCGGAGGAGTGCCGGTGCTGGTATCGGATTTCTTCTGGTCGCCCGACTTTTGGTCAGCCACGCGTTGATCAGCAGCCTTTTGCTCGGCTGACTTTTGCCTGGTCTGATCGGGCTTCTGCGGGTCTTTGGGCTGGCCTGGGGGCTGATTTTGAGGCTGCTCTGCCGATTTTGGCTGCTCGACTGCCGGCTGAGTTTCCGTCGACGGACCCGCATCCGGGAGCGGAGCAGCCGGTGGCTGCGATGGCGCGGTGTTCGGAACAGACGTTTGCGGCACGCCGGAGCCGGCTTTCGGCGTGGCCGGGTTATTCTGGGCCAGGCCGACGATGCCGAGCGTCACGACTATAAAGAAGATTGCGAGCGAAGCTTTGGGGGAACGATGCATACGGTTCAAAAGACTCCGGGAACGCTTTGTTCTGAACGCTTTATTCTGAACGCCAGGGTTCTGAACCCTGGGTTCTAAACACTTAAGGTTCTGAACAATCACTTGGATGCAGGCAGCAGCAACTCAGATGGCAGGGCAAGCTTAATTCTGCCAGCCCAACCTGAGAGAGGGTTTTGCCATCCAACAGACAAGCAGAGCTACTGCCCTGCAGCCCTGAGTGTGAAAGCAGGGCCAGGGTCTAAGCGAGGATCTTAAAAACTCATGCGTTCCCCATTCGCTACCGTTGCTTCAGTTTTAGCGCCTTCGGTTCTGGCTTTGTCTCTGTTGTGTGGCGGTTTTCCCGTCCAGGCCCAGCAGCTTCGCATTCCGCTGCCCAAGAAGAGCAAGTTCACCCCGGTCCAGCAGCTCAACCGCGATGGCGTCGCGGCCCTGAAGAAACATGACATCGGCAAGGCCAAGCGCCTCTTCTATAAGGCATATCTGATTGATCCGAACGATCCTTTCACGCTGAACAATCTGGGCTACGTCTCAGAACTGGAAGGCAGTTTGGAGCGGGCGCAGCGCTACTATGACCAGGCCAAGGCCAACACGTCAGAGGCTGTCATCGACCGCTCCACCAACCAGGAAGCACAAGGCAAGACCGTGGCCAGCGTCGCCGGACACACGGCCGAAGGTCCGATGAAAGTGAACGAACTGAACAGCGAGGCGCTGGGATTGCTGAACCGTGATCGCGCTCCGGAAGCCGATGTGGTGCTGCAAACCGCGCTGAAGATCGATCCTAAGAATCCATTTACGCTGAACAACATGGGCTTTGCCAAGGAAAAAGAGGGCGAACTGGAGTCGGCGATCCGCTATTACGACAGCTCAGCGGCCACAGGCTCGCGCGAGCCGATTGTGATTGCCTTCAACAAAAGCTGGCGCGGCAGGCCGATCAGCGAAGTGGCGCAGCAAAACGCCGACAAGAGCCGCAAGGAACTGAGCAAGAACCAGGACATGCAGGCGCGCGTGGCGCGGCTGAATTTGCGCGGCGTTTCCGCCATGAATCGGAATGATCGCAAGGCTGCACGCGATAATTTCCAGCAGGCTTACAAACTTGATCCAAAAAATTCTTTTGCCGTCAACAATATGGGCTATCTGGCGGAACTGGAAGGCGATACGGAAACGGCGCAATCCTATTATGAACAGGCGCAACGTGCGGAGCGCGCGCGCCAGAAGGTGATGGTTTCAACGCGTCCGGAAGTGGAAGGCCAAACCGTGGGCCACGTGGCGGAACAAAGCACCACGCTGGTGGAATCCGCCTTTGTGGCACGAGCGGAAGCCAGACGCCGCAGCGGCGCGCCTCCGGCATTGAAGACACGCGACAACCGCACTGTGACGGAACCAAAAACTCCTCCCCCCAGCACCAACACTACGCCTCCGGAATTCCGGCGGCCTCCGCAGGATGACGAAACGCAGGCAGTACCGGCGCCGCAGTCTGATCGGCCGCAGCAGAATCAGCCTCCGGCAAATAACAACGAGCCGCAGTTGAAGACGCGTCCGGCACAGCAGCCTTCAGGCACTCAGCCGCCAACAGATTCACAGCAGCAGAATGCGCCACAGCAGAATAATAAGCCGCCGCAGCAGTAATGCAGGACGTCAGTAATCGTTGGACCGAAGATCTTTGACAAAATATTGAAAGTGACGATATTTCGAGTACGCGCCTAAATCACGGGACCAATTCCCTTGCCTATCGCTGGCGTCCTGCTGAGAGCAGTTTCCACGAAATGCTTAGCTGCCTTCGCGGCTGTCAGAAGATCCTGCCCCAGCGCGAGATTGCAGGCCAGCGCGGTTGAAAAAGCGCAGCCAGTTCCGTGCGTCGAATGCCCAGGAATTTTTTTGCCGTGAAGAACGATTGCTTGCCCGACCTCTGCGCTCACTAAGTCATTCGGGGGATCAAGGTGTCCGCCAGTGATGATCACGTTGCGCGCTCCCATGTCATGGAGTCGTAACGCGGCAGTCTGCATTTCGTCCAGCGTGGTAACGGTGAGACCAGTAAGCGCCGCCGCTTCGTCAATGTTCGGTGTGATCACGCTTGCGCGCCCGATGATCCGATCCTTCATCACCTGCAAGCCGTCGCGCGAAATGAGCTCTGCGCCGGAACTTGAGCGGACGATAGGATCAAGGACAACGTGCCGCAGCGGATACCGTTTGAGAAAAGCCGCTACAGCTTTGGCCGCTTCCTCCGATCCCAGCATTCCGATCTTGATCGCGGCAATCTTCAGATCATCCATTAGCTGCTCGAGCGTTTCTGTAATGATTCTGCCCTCAACGGGATCAATACGCTTCACGCCGCGCGTCGATTGCACGGTAAGAGCAGTGATGCATGTGACCCCATAGCAGCCGTGGGCTGCAATGGTCTTGATGTCCGCCGTGATCCCCGCGCCAGATGATGGATCGTGGCCGGCAATCGAGAGCACCACCGGAAGTTGCATCTTTTTCTGCGGCATGAACAGAACGCGAGTGGCCTCCGCAGGTATTCTAAAGCGCGTCACGGCAAAAAGCAGTCTTGAAGTGGTGGCGTCGCGGAGTGATACGTCGAAGAATAATTCTTGGGGCCGCAGACTAGCGCCACTTGTGCGTATTTCCGATTGCTGCAACACTAGAGTCGGCAATTCCATAACTCACTTCTGATGATTATCTTTGGTATTCATGCGGTTGAAGAAGCTTTGTCGGCGCGGCCACGCGGCTTTGATTACGTCGCCATTGCGCCAGGACGCGGCGACGCCCGCATCCAGAAAATCACGCAACTTTGTCGCGCCGCCGGTGTTCCGTTGCGCACCATGCCGCGAGAACAGCTCACGCGACTGGCCCGCGCTGCGAGTCATCAAGGCATTGTTGCCGTTACGGCGGAAAAGCAATACAACGACGTTACCGATATTCTGGCCGCCAGGCGTGGCGAACACGCTTTTGTTCTGCTGCTGGATGGCATTGAGGATCCGCACAACCTTGGCGCGATAATTCGCACCGCGGAAGGCGCGGGTGCTGACGGCATCATCATTCCTGAACGACGTGCTGCCGGCGTTACTGGAACGGTCGTCAAAGCTTCTGCCGGAGCTTCAGAGTATCTGCCGATTGCGCGTGTCACAAATGCGGGCCGCGCGCTGGAAGAATTGAAGTCGAACAATATCTGGACGGTTGGCCTCGACGAGCGTGGCGACAAACTGTATGACGAGATCGACTACAAAATGGATTGCGCGCTGGTTCTGGGCGCTGAGGGCCATGGCTTACACGAACAGATTCGCAAAAAATGCGACTTCCTGGTGAAGATTCCGATGGCCGGAAAAGTGCCGTCGCTCAATGTGTCCGTTGCTGCGGCCATAGTTATGTATGAAGTTGCGCGGCAAAGACGGAAGTAAGGTTGTCGCGTAGGCGTCACGGACTACGCTGGATCACTGCTTCGCCAATGGCCGATTCTTCGCCTTAATCACTATAGCGAGATCTCCATTGCGAATATTGGTAAAACGCAGTTTGATTCGTCCTTCTTCATCTCTCGTGATCACCGCTGGCGTATTCACTGAAGTCATCATCCATCCTGCCGGAAGCGTCACATAGTTTAGTGGACGTCCCAGAGTTCGCGTCCATGTAAGCTCTCCGTCTTTCAGGACGTAGCCAACCGGATCGGTGTATGTTTCCTGCACGCGGACGCGCGTCGACTGGCCTTCACCCACAGGATGTTCCAGATCGCCCTGCACCGCCACTGAGTCCGGCTCGACCCGTTCGGGATAGTATCCCAGCGCGTTTACATCTTTGCCCGCGACTGTTGAAGTTTTCAGCGGCTTCCCGGTATCAAGGTCTGTCATCTTGGCGTCTGGTGAAACCACGCTTCCCTTCCGCACAAAGCTATGAACAGACTTTTGTCCTACGCGCGTTACCGTGAAGTCGTGAGAGATGCGGAACTGGTGAGTCGATGGCTCAAGCAGCCAGTAGCTAATTTCGCGGTCCTGGTCTGCTCGATGAAAAGATTCCTGCTGCGCCAACAAGCTCACGCCAATCATCACAAGCCACAGAAGTGCAGCTTTCTTCACGGCAGCCTCCGCGCAACAATCTTCACCGGAAGCTGGCCATCACGATCGTTCAGAAAGCTCACTCGAATGCGCCCATCATTGTCGGTTGAAACAATTCCCGGCGACGCGCACTCCACCAACTCCCAGCCTTTCGGCAGCACCACCACATTGCGCTTGATGCCGAGCGGCCGAGTGAACACCAGCTGTCCATCGGTCAGCGTGTATGATGGCGCGTCGGTGTAAGTCTTAAAAATACGGATCCGCGTTTCTCCGCCTTTCGGTACCGGCCCCGGCAAATGGACTTTGATGAACTCCGCCTGGTCGGGCGTTTCCGCCGGAACAAGACCGGTAATTTTTGCTGCTTTGCCGTTTACCACCTCGAACTTCAACTCTTTACCCGTGCTCCGTTCGATAACGCGTTCTTTCGTGGCAACTGAGCCGGGCCGGATTGGGTTGAAGAAGAACTGCGCGCCTTCGCGCGTTGCTGTTACGTCATAGGTAATAGCGAACTGATGCGTTTCGGGCGGCTGCAATTCGTAGAGCGTGAACTCGTCGGCGGCAACGAGCGGCACACTGAGCATGCAGAGCATGATTACAATTTTTGGCAACATAGCGGGCGGAGTGTATCACATCAACATGGAAGCGCGGTAATAGCGGAATTGCATATTGCAATGCTCTTCGTAAAGCTTAGCCGAGCACGTTATTACAAATCCGCAATCTCATTCTTCTGCTTATAATTAAAAGTGAATGCTTCCTCATCATATTCGGCAGGCGTTGAAATGCATTGTGGCGGTCGCCTGCCTGAGCGTCGCGCTTCATGCTGAGCCAGTCAAGCAACTCAAGCCCACCGGATACGTCAATGACTTCGCCGGCGTATTGGACCCATCATCGGCAGAAGCGATTCGCAACATCGCCCAGCAGATTGACCAGAAGGCCAAAGCGCAAATTGCCGTCGTTACCGTGCACTCTCTAGATGGTTCGGACATTGAAACCTACGCTTCTGATCTTTATAAAGCCTGGGGCATTGGACCGAAATCCAGTAATCGCGGCATTTTGATCCTGCTTGCCGTTGACGATCGTAAGCGTCGCATTGAAGTAGGGTATGGGTTGGAACCGATTCTTCCCGACGGAAAAGTCGGCGGCTTTGGTCGCGAAGCTGTTCCTCTCCTCAGACAGAACCAATATGGCCCTGCCCTGCTGCTGATGACAAAGCGCGTGGCAAATGTCATCGCCGCCGATGCTGGCGTACAACTTGAAGGCGCTGAAGCGCCGCGTCCACCACCGGGTGATCTCACCGGCAATTCCAACACTCACATTCCGCTGGGCGCCCTGCTGATAGGCGGCGTTGTTGCACTAATCATTTTGTCCCTTGTGCTAAGGGTGTTCGGCGTTGGCTTTCTCTGGAACATGCTGGCGCTGTTTTTGTTTTCCGGTGGGGGAGGCCGTGGCGGCGGGTCATGGGGCGGAGGCGGTGGAAGCAGTTGGGGTGGCGGTGGCGGTTTTGGCGGTGGCGGCGGGTTCGGTGGTTTTGGCGGAGGTAGTTCCGGAGGAGGCGGCGCAAGCGGCGACTGGTAACCGCATAGCGCAGACAACTTTATGGAAGCAGAAAAACAGATCACGGAGTTTGTGGACC
>DASYKK010000118.1:0-3448 GCA_035995565.1 Candidatus Angelobacter sp. | reverse complement strand
AGCGAAATGCCCGCGGAAAACGCCTGCTGCGAAGATTGCAGCAGGATGGCCTTCACGTCGGCACGGCCATTCAGGCTTTCAATCGATTCGGCCATTTCTTTCATCATGGGCACGGTCAGCACATTGTGCGGAGCGTGATTCAGGGTAAGCCGCGCGATGGAATCCACCACCTCGAATTGAATGTACTTATAGGACGGCGCCGGGACTCGAGTGTCGCCGGTAAGATCGGGTTCGGTTTGCGCGGGCCGTGTGGCCATATTCACCTCAATCGCGGATCGTGGAAAGGATGCGAGCGTGATTATCCGCTGAAAAGCCAGCTAAATACAAGCAGGCAATCGCCTTATGAGGTATCGCAAGTGCATATTCCGGCGCTGCTCTGGCCGTCCCCAAAGGTGTTGTCCTCCTGGATTCATGCTTTATTGACAACGCTGGTTTTGTAAGACAAGCTTTAGTCCGATTGATTTTTCAAGAGAAAGGTCGGTTCAGTGAGAAATATCTCCAGGATGTTTGCGTTAACGATTATTCTCGGTCTTCTGAGTGTTCCCATTACGGCTGTCGCAAGTTACGACGATGACGATCAGCCCCACATGCAGGCGGCGTTGGAATCCCTGCAACAAGCCAAGCATCATTTGGAAGAAGCCAAGCACGATAAAGGCGGACATCGCGTGGCGGCCATCAAATCCATTGATGCTGCGATCCACCATGTGAAGGAAGGCATGGAAGCGGGCGAGAAACACGAGCACAAAAAATAGCCGTCTTGATCTTGCCGGCCCTCAGAGGCCGGCATTTTCTTTTGCTCTGCTTCCGGGTTCAGTAAAATCATTCCATGAAAATCGCTTTGGGCGCAGACCACGCCGGCTACGAACTAAAAGACAAAATTAAGCAGCACTTGCAGCAGCAGGGCTTCGATGTGCGCGACGAAGGAACGTCGTCAGCAGAGTCAGTTGACTATCCTGACTATGCTCGCGCGGTGGCGCATGACGTGAGTCAGCAGCGTGCTGATCTGGGCATTCTGGTATGCGGCAGCGGTATTGGCATGGCGATTGCCGCCAACAAGGTTGATGGTATCCGTGCCGCAAATGTAAGTAGTGAGTATGAAGCGCAGATGAGCCGTGAGCACAACAATGCCAACGTTCTGGCGCTTGGCGCCCGCATCATCAATGTTGACGGAGCTTTTCGCATTGTCGATACATGGCTCACGACCCAATTTGCCGGCGGGCGACATGAGCGCCGCGTGGAGAAGATCATGGCCATTGAAAAGAAAGAAGATGCCGCCGGAGCGTCCAGGAACCACTGATGCATCACTTGTGGTCACAAGGGTGACTATGAAATCAGCACTGATCCCGCTCGTGTCGAGATCGGCATGGTGCATGAGTTCCTGACCAACTCTTACTGGGCAAAAGGAATTCCTCTCGAAACGGTCCGGCGGTCGATTGAGACCTCCATCGCTTTCGGCGTCTATCACGGCCAAAGGCAGGTGGGATTTGGGCGCATCATCTCTGATTGCGCTACCTTCGCTTACCTGGCCGACGTCTTTATTCTTCCAGCCTATCGCGGCCGGGGGCTTTCCAGGTGGTTGATAGAGTGTGTCGTAAGCCATCCAAATTTGCAGGGACTACGTCGCTGGATGCTGGCAACAAAAGACGCTCACGGTCTTTACGCCGAGGTTGGCTTTACGCCCATCAAAACCCCGGATAGTTGGATGGAGATTCATTGCCCGGATGTTTATGCAAAGGACGTTTAGAAAGACATCGGTGGGGCGCACAGGCAGCGTAGCTACAATGTGAATGAGATGGATTCTCAACGACAGCAAGCTCTGGGTTTGGCTCTACTGGCCTTGCTTATACTTCTGTTTGTTTTGTTGCGCCGAATGTGGAGCGGCGCATGACCCTGCCCTTGCTCCTAGTGATCCTCGGTCCCACCGCTAGCGGTAAAACAGCCCTTTCTCTCCATGTGGGTGAGCGGCTCCAGGGGGAGATTGTCAGCTGCGATTCTGTCGCCGTCTATCGCGATTTTGAGATTGGTACTGCGAAACCCTCGAAGGATGAACGGACTCGCGTGCCGCATCATCTGATCGACATCGCTGGTCCCGAAGAATTAATCACCGCAGGCGATTATTCCCGACTGGCAAGGCGGTCAATCAGTGACATCTCCGCGCGTGGGCGTTTGCCCATTGTGGTTGGCGGCTCAGGCCTTTACTTGCGTGCGCTGCTGGATGGGTTGTTCGCTGGGCCACCAAGATCAGAAGATCTCCGAAGCCGGCTGCGGAAGCGCGCGGCGGAACGAGGTAACGATTATCTGCACGGGGTCTTGCGCCGCGTGGATCCTGCGGCCGCGCGAACCATCCACGCCAATGACGTTCCCAAAGTGGTGCGTGCGCTCGAGGTAAGCATCAGCGCACGATCACCCATGACCGGTCTCTGGAAGCAAGGCCGCGATCCATTGCAAGGCTTCAGATTTCTGCGCGTCGGTCTTAACCCTGATCGCGAGACTCTGTACCAGCGCATTAATCAGCGTGCGCGAGAGATGTTTTCTGCCGGTCTGTTGGAAGAAACTCGTATGCTGATCGAACGCTACGGTTCATCGGTTTGGCCGCTGAACTCGCTGGGTTATAAGCAGGCCATGCAGCATCTGCGCGGAGAACTGTCATTCGAGCAGGCGATTGTGGCGGCGCAGCAGGGCCACAGAAATTATGCCAAGCGGCAGATGACATGGTTTCACCGCGAGCCGGAGGTCAATTGGATTCCAGATTTTGGATCTAATCCGGCGGTGCAGAAACAGATTGTAGACCTGATCAAGGGGAAAGCGGAATCTTAAATCGCCGGTTTATTGCGCAGATGAAAGCACTACCACCTTACAGCAACATTCCCGTACGGTGCCAGCGGGTATTGGAGAAGAAGTTTCCTGCAATGGAAGCGTAGAACGAAATCCTGTGTCCTGGATTCTCATCCAGCCAGCGTGATGTGGGAGCGTCATAAGACCAATACACAAACAATGGCTCACCGATTACGTTGTCCTTGGGCACAAAACCCCAGTCGCGGCTGTCACTGGAATTGTCGCGATTGTCGCCCATCACGAACAGTTTGCCTGCCGGAACAACTGTTGGTCCCCAGCTTTCCTGCGGATTGTGCACCGGCGCATGGTGCACGGCATATGGCTCCCGGACCGGCTTCGAGTTGACGTAGAGCACGCCGCTCTTGATTTCCAGTTGATCGCCGCCAAGAGCGGTAACACGCTTAAGAAAGGTTTCGGAGAGATCTTTGGGATAACGGAACACGATGATGTCGCCGCGATGAATCGCCTTTAATGCAGGCAGCCGCCAGTGGACTAGCGGAATCTCTGGTCCATAGAGCAGCTTGTCCATGAAAAGATGGTCGCCCACCAGAATCGTGCCTTCCATGGATGCGGTTGGCACAACAGACGCTTCACCGACAAAGATTCGCATTCC
>DASYKK010000117.1:0-7317 GCA_035995565.1 Candidatus Angelobacter sp. | reverse complement strand
GCCTGGAAACCAAACGGGCTCGTGCTGGACGCCCAGGAACTTGGCGATCGGGAATATGCCGATACCCTGGTTTCCATGTATTACGACATGCGTCTCCATCAGCTGCGTTTCGCCGGATTGGAGAGAGGCGATGTGGTTGAGCTGGAGTATACTCTGACTCCCAAACGCCACATTGCTCCATATAGCGGATATTTCGGTGAGCTGGTTTTATTTGCCGGCCGCGGCCCGGAACAGTTGAAGAGATACGTGCTCATCGCGCCGGCGGCCCAGAAACTTTTTGTCCACGCGGAGAAGATTGCCCCAGCCCAGGTTTCCGCAAGGGATGGCTCCCAGGTGTTTGTCTGGGAAGCGCGCTCAGTCCCTGCTTTGGCGCGCGAACCTCGCAGCCCTGGCGTAACCGAAATCTCTCCCTACGTACACGTTTCCACGCTGGGCGACTGGAAACAGCTTGGCTCCTGGTATGCGGACCTTGTGCGTCCTCAATTTGCCCTGGACCAGTCACTTCAAAGCGAACTTGCGCGAGTGACAAATGGTTTGCATAGCGACAAGGAAAAGATTTCCGCCATACAGGAATTTGTCCTGCGCAACACGCATTATGTCGCACTGGAATTCGGCATTTACAGCTACAAGCCTTATCCGGTAACGCAGATTTATGCACGGCGCTTTGGCGATTGCAAAGACAAGGCCAGTCTGATGATTGCGCTGCTGCGGGCCTCGGGAATCGAAGCCGAGATCGCGCTGGTACGCACCCGCTCCCTGGGTGACGTGGCGGCAGAGCCCGCCTCAATCGCGCTGTTTAACCACGCTATCGTTTACGTGCCGAAATACGATTTATGGCTTGATGGCACAGCCGAATATGCGGGTCGCGAACTCCCTCTTGAAGACCAGGGAGCCCTGTCGCTGACGGTAAACCTGAGCGGAGCGGCCCAGATACGTCACATTCCCATGAGCCGTGCGGCTGATAATTACACAAAACACACCATCCGCGGCGAGCTTTCCGCGCAGGGCGTGATTCAGTTCAGCGGCTCAACCACAACGCGCGGTGAAGACGCGCCCGGACTGCGCCACGATCTTGCCATACGCGAACAACAACTGGATATGTTTCGTCGCGAACTGGCTGAGGTCTTCCCCAGCGTGCAAGTGGATAGCGTGGCTGTTCATGGCGCTGAAGTCTTTTCCACCGGAGTGAGTGTGGACTTTCAGGGAGCGCTCAACTCCATGCAAACCAAGCGGATAGTATCGCTCAGTTCGTCCTGGATGCCCCGCTCGTACGTAGCCGCCCTTGCAAGTTCCAGCACGCGCACACAGGATTTGGTCCTGCCCTCACCATGGACAACGGAAGAAGAAATTCACATCGCGTTGCCGGAAGGGACCGAGGTCACCTCACTTCCGCGCGACCAGAACATCAGCAGCGCTTTTGGCTCCTTCCATCTGCATTACAAGAAATCCGCCGGCGAAGTTATTGTTCAGAGCCACGTGCAATTTGAAAAGGCGCGCGTGAGCGCCATGGATTATCCTGCATTCCGCCAGTTCTGCGCCCAGGCGGAACGCAGCTTCCGCAATGAAATCACTCTGAGCCTGCCCCAATGAGATTGGCCGCTCGCGCTTTTCCCATCCTTCTTTTCTGTCTGAGCGCTGGTGCGGGATTCTCACAACAGGCTCGGGCGCCCCGCCCCGACAACACCGACGATTCCCTTCTGCGGAAATTTTTATCTGACTTCAATCTTGCGGCTGCATCTGAAAGCGCCGATGTGCGGCTGCGGCACGCACCGAAAGACGTTATAGCGCTTTTCGTCCGAATGGAAACCGCCGAATTGCAGGAACGCCCGGAAGTTGTTCTGGACTCGGCTCTGCGCCTATGCGCTCTTCCGGCTGCGGCGCAGCTCCATGAACTGGCTTCAAACCGGGTTCTTCAGCACGCGGCAAATAGCTGGACGTTCAACTCGTTTCTTCGCCGCGTGAAATCAACGGCGGCGACTCATAATGGCTGCACTTTCAACTTGAGGCTGGCCATGGTCGCGGCCGCCACCGACGGAGCCAACGTCGATCTGGATATGGCAGCTCATTCCAGTGGGATGCTAACGCGCTGGCGCATTGCTGGCCCGTTCGGGAGATATAACAATGTTGATTTTGAACGTCGCTGGCCGCCGGAAACCGAGGGGTTTTTCCGAGCAGCATATTCAACCGACCAGGATTCCACGACCTTAAAAGAACACCCACTCGCCGCCTCTACCAAAGGGGATCTTTCGCGCATCATGCCGGAGCGCTTCTGGTTCCGGAACGGCATGGTCACGTTGCCGGAATATTTTCCTCCTTCCGGAATTTTTTATGCCGCAAGCGACATCGAAGTGGCGACCAGGTCAAATTCGCGGCTTGATGTACTGAGTTCTGGGAGCTATGAAATATTCGTCGATGGAAAATCGGCCCTGCTCCATGACGTTCGTTACGCGTCGGGCCCAAGCCGGGATTCAAGTTCGCTGTCACTTGAGGCAGGCCACCACCGCATCCTGGTCAAGTTCACCCCGGACGCTGCGCCCTTCAGTGCTTCGGTGCATCCAAATTTTGAGATCCTACAGCAGAAGCAATCTTCATTACCTCCATCGCTCGAGCAATATGCGGAAGCGCTGGCTGCATACTTTCGTGGCGACTTTGCCGAAATGGCAAGCTTGCTTCGGACAGAGCATCTTGGAGCCAGCGGTTACGGCGAATATCTCCATGCCTTGCTCTACTCGGGTGCGGAAGAACATTCGCCCCATGCCGATGCAGCGTGGAAGGCGATTGCAACGGCGCACCCTGCGGCCTTGCTGGCTCGTTTGAAATCAGCTGAGAGCGCAATGGAGCGCGGCCAACCTGAGGCTGCACGTACGGACATACTGAGTATCCTGGCGGAACGTCCTCAATCAGAGACCGCTTTGCAATTGGCGTTCAGCCTTTCGCGACGCAATCAGGTTGATGGGCCGGTCTTTCTCAGCCGCTTGCTGGAATCGCATCCTTCCTGCGCGCGCCTGGCCGACGCAGTAAAGTTCTATAACACAGCTGCGGAGCAGGACAAAGCCCGCAGAGTCGAACAGCAACTGGCATCATGCGCGCCGGAGTCACTGCAATACGCCCGGCTTCTGGCAGAGTCAGGCCGCCATAGCGCCGCCGCGGCATACCTTCAGTCGATGGTCAGTAGAAATCCTCTACATCGGTCCGCACGCCGGTTTCTGGTGGAGCAACTGCTACTGGACAACCAAATCAGCGCGGCCAAGCTTCAGGCTAGGCAATTGCGGGGCATTGCCATAAACGCTCATGACTATTCCCATTTGGCTGAGGCCCTCGGGATGGCCCAGGACAGCAGAAGTGAACGTGCCGAAGGATTTGCCACCGGCGGCGAGTTCTATGTCCCTTACCGCCGCGATGGCGTGGATCTGGTCCGTAAATCAGCGCAGAGAAGTTTTTCCGGAGGCGCTGCTGTGATTCTGCTCTCGGACAGAGCAATCCGAATTCGTCCGGATGGCCCGGTTTCAGTGTACGTGCATCGCATCACCCGTCCGCTCAATAAGGAAGGCATTAGCCGCTACGGAGAGGTCACGCTGCCTCGCGGGGCCGATCTGCTGGAGCTACGAACGATCAAAGTCAATGGCGAGATCATTGAACCCGAGTTGGTCCAGCAGAAACCCACGATTTCCATGCCGGCACTGGAACCGGGCGACGCAATTGAGGAAGAGTATGTAATGCACTATGCTGAGCTGGACCAGCTGCCGGAAACCGTCGGCGCCCACACCTTCGGTTCATTCGTTGCACCCATACTTCATTCTCGATTGGTCGTACTCAGCGCACTTAACACTATGATCCGTATCCGCGAACAAGCCGGACCTCCGCTGGCCCTGATAGGAGAAAACAACGGCATGGTGATCCGGATCTGGGAGCGCGACAATATCGTGCAGACCATAGCAGAATCGTCTCTACCCGCAGTCAACCTGCTGCCCACAGTTACCATTACTTCGTCAGAAAAAACCAGCGCAAGGCTGCGTGACCAATTGATCGACGCATCGCGGCCGGGTTTTCATGTGAATGAAGCGGCGGCGGAACTTCATCTGTTACCGGGCGGCGGAGATATAGAGAAAGCAAGACGTCTGTATCGCTTTGTAACGAGCAAAATCGATTCTACCGGCCCGGACTGGGCCGCGAGCCCGGCCGAGGACACGCTCACTAACGGTCAAGGGAGCCGTACCACGGCGCTTCTGGCACTGTCGCGAACAGTCGGACTCAAGGCAGGACTTCTGCTGGCGCGCAAGATCGATCAGAACTGCGGTAAAGAACTATCCTGCTACCGCGAGCCACTGGTACGGTTCTGGCTGCCGAACGGTGAATTCACAGACGTTGACGCTGAGTCCGATGATCTTCCCTTTGGCGCCGTACCGCCATGGCTCGATCCGCAAGACGCTCATCTCATTCCCCTGCTGGCAGAAGAGGAGAAGAAGTCTGGCCTGGTAGCGTTGGCGGGCCGGACGGCAAGCGAAAAAAGTCTGGCGGAAGCCGACCTGTCATTCCGTGAGGCGGATCTGGTTGCAAACATTGAGGTACAACTAGGCTCCGTGCGGGCGCAGGAAGTTCGAATCATGCTGCGCAACACCGGAGAACAAGAGCGTCAGGCCTTCTTCGAGCAGTTGGCTATGCGAATTTTTCCCGGAGCCACAGCTGTTACTGGGAACGCAGCGCATGAGAACGATCCAGAACAGCCGTTGAAACTTTCCGTGCGTTGCATCGTTCCGCAATTCATCAACCGGCAGAGCGCCGTGGCGGAAATCAATCAACTAGCGCCCGCGCTGGGTCTGGCGACCTTATATGCCAAAACGCCGATACGGAAATTTCCTCTCTACATTGAATCCTTGTTCTTTGAAAGCACGATTTTCCATCTGCACTTGTCCAACGGTATGGAGGTCCACGCGCTGCCTGCAAACTTTACTGACAAGACCGAATTCGGTGAGTATGCAGTACGCTTTGTAAGATTGCCGCATCAGGTGGATATCCATCGAGATTTCCGTATCCCGGTGCAGGTGATTGCCCCGGAGAAATACGCTGCTTTCGTCAACTTCGCATTGCGGATTGATGAAGCCGAACGCCAACGCATCTCGTTGGAGACCAAGAAAGACGCCGCTGGCGCACGGCCGATTGCCTTCTAAAACGTAAGAAGGCCGGGAATCGACCCGGCCTTTTCTTTTCGATACGCGAGATTCTAGTAGCGGGTGCCGCCCGCAACTGGCATGTTGCGATAGCCACCTTTTTCCTGGCCCATACGCTCCAGGAAAGTTGATGCCATATCTACAAACTTGCTTCCCTTTTCAATGTATTCGGGCATGCGTTGCCACAGTTCTTCGAACTTCTCAGGATGCTCAGCGGCGAAGGTGGCGACGCCGATTCCTGCAACGGCCAGGCCGGCTGGCCTCCGTCCGGTCAGGAACAGTATTGCTCCAGCGGCAAAAGACCCGATCATCAGCGTTTTCTTCCAATCCATTTCCCCCTCCTGAACTGCGTGCTGTGGCTGGAACTGTAAATTATTTTTGCCGTCGATGGAAGCCCTCCAAGTTCCTTCCACGCGGTTCATTAGAACCGCTTTAGCGCTTTTCTGTTGCCCGGACTACTGGCGTTGATTTCCGCTATTGGAGGTCTGTTGCTGCGGATGGGGGCACAGGATTAGGAACAAATGTGAATGTTGCCTAGATCGAAGAGGTCTACCACAGAAAGAATTAGAGAATTAAACCGCGAACACATAGCCGACAAAAAAAGAAAGTGGGCGCCGGTATAGGGGCGACGCCCACGTGGGGGTACTGCGTATGTTGTTATTAGAATAGACGCAGGATCGACAAAAAAGTTTCACATTTTGCTGAAATTAACATAACTAAATATCCAGAAGTTAATAGAAATATGACTTTGTTATTTCTAGAGTAAAAAACCCCTCGCCAAAGACGAGGGGTTGGAGAGTAAGGAGAGAGGAGATACAAGCGACAGCTTTACGACATGCGTGAAATCAATTCCCGCATTTGCAAACGAGCCTGGTGAAGTCCAAACTGGGATTCTTTCACGTCCAAGCCAAGCAAATAGGCGATCTTTTCATGGGTGTAGCCTTCAACATCGTGAAGGAGGAAAATCATTTTTTCTGTGGCAGGCAATTCCACTACAGCACGCTCCAGATGAACACGCTTCACGTTGCCGTGAACGCTCTTGGTTTCAGCGGATGCGCTGCTGTTGAGTGTTAGTGTGCCGATGGTCGTGATCTCGCGGATTTCCGCGAGGAAAGCCTGGTCAATTTGTTCTGTGCGGGGTTCTGCCGATGACGCGAATGCGCGGAGAAAGGTATTGCTGGAGAGCAGTTCAGCGGTCAGTTCGTTGTCGGTCATCCAAAAAGCCAGGGAGTAAATTTTGTGGCAGTGCTCGCCGTAAATCGCATCATAGTTGGCTGTGCGGCTTTCGACCCCGGCAAGAATTCCCAGATTGGTGATAAAACTCACGCTGCTAGACATTTAACCTACCTCTTTTTTGGCCCGCTGGAGGGTCCCTTTTATTTGCCTTGCTCACTCGACACCGGTTACTAGAGCAATCGAGATGCCCAAAGAACGTATATACCGATCAAGTTTTGCAAGCCAAATTAAGTTGTTGATTCTTAATGATGAACACCTAATCTCAGAGGGAAATAGCAGAAATCCACAGCTAGAGGATTAAGGCCAATCCTGCGATGGATATAGTTAATGAGCATTCAGATACCACTTATTGCCATCTCTGATCCTATGATGGCGAATTGCAGAAGGTAAATTTTACAGGCGAGGGGTTGCTTTCAGTTTCGATTCGACTCAGAGGACCACACCCGAGCAAACCCACACTCACCGAACCATCAAGACTTCGCGTATATTGTCTCGCCCCAGAAAGAACTTGCGGGAGGCGAAGTCCCTAAAAAGATTTTCAATATGGCGGTTATTAAAGATTCGTTGCAGCTTAAAGCCCTGGAGGGGTTCAAGCTCGAGTATGTCTTTCTGGACGATATGGTGTCGGGAGTAAAGGGATTCGTTTCCGGCGTCTTTGGTGTGAAAGAAGGCCAGCAGGTGGCCCCTGGGCTTCAGCATGGCTTGCAGACGCTCCACCAGGGGCTTCACCAGGGTTTCCGGGAGATAGTCGGCTACATCCCAGAAGAGGATCGCGTCGAACTGATCAGCCGAGTAATCAAGGTTTTCCGCGAAGAATCTCGCAGCGTCAATCTGCAGTGATCCGTCTTCCTGCTTCACCGAGTAATTGGTGTCTTGCGATTCACTCAGAATATCTTCGTTATAGACGCGAATG
>DASYKK010000116.1:0-11666 GCA_035995565.1 Candidatus Angelobacter sp. | reverse complement strand
TCCAGCAGATCGGCGGTTGCAGCCTGGCCGGAGAACAGAAGAATCTTGCATCCTGGCAGTACTTTGCGGATGCGGATAGCAGCTTCAATGCCGTTCATGTCGGGCATGATTACATCGCTGATGATCAAATCCGGCTTGGTCGCGCGCGCGCGATCCACAGCCGCAGTTCCCGTATAGACGGCTGACGCGTCAAATCCATTCTGATTGAGAATAATCGCCAGGGTATCCGCGATTACGCGCTCGTCATCCACCACCAATACTCGGGGTTTGGAAGGCTGACCATTCGATGTCAATTTGGGAACTCCTGTAGATAAGATCAGGACCGATTCGATCGATCAAGAATCATTATAACGTGTGGCAGCTTACTACCGTCTCCTTAACAGAGATGCTGGATTTGCGGAAAAAGAGGGCTGCCATGGGCCAACCTGCGATTCTTTGCCAGCTTCTCACCTGTGGTGAAACCACATAAAGGTTATTCCATGATTCGCAAGGCAGGCACTCTTATACTGTTCGCGCTGATTGTTGCAACAATGGTCTATGCCCAGACCTCGGCGGGCACAAGCAATACCCCGGTCACCACGCCGCAAACGCAGAGTCCGTCGAGCCAAAATGGGACAGGAGCGCCACAAGGCACGTCCTCCGCAGATTTGCCGCAAGGCAACAGCCAGCCGGTGAATTCAGTTCCGGGAGCAGCTCAGAATTCGTCGCAGAACCCGCCTGTCACAAATGCCGCCGTCATTGATGAAGTGGGTGCAGGCACCGAGATTCATGCAGCGTTAGATACGCCTCTTTCCAGCAAAACTTCCAAGCCGGGCGACCGCTTTACTGCCACTGTGAGTGAGCCGGTACGGGCAAATAATGGCGCGGTTGTAATTCCCAGTGGCGCGCGCGTGGAAGGAGAAGTAGCTGAGTCTGAAGATGGCAGGACCCTGGCCGCTCTTAAGGACAAACCCAAGTTGAGCCTGCGCTTCAGGGACGTGGTACTGCCTAGCGGACAGACACTGCCGTTAACCGCAACCTTGGTTTCCGTGCACGATACCACGGGCAAGAATTCCAAAAAGGCCGATGCGGGTACCCAAATTAGCATTGGCGCGGGAGCTAGCAGCGCCCCAGGACGAAGTTTTGGCGGCCACATCAAAGGGCTTGCCATTGGTGCGCTTTCCGGCGGAGGCTACGTGGTGGCCACCAATGGTAAAGACGTAAACCTCCCGGCGCAGGCCGGCATGCTCATTAGAGTGGACCAGCCACTCAGCTGGAACGGAACGGCGCCAGTTCAGAGATAAGGAAAGAAGCAATTCTGCCAGGAGTGCAATGCCGTCGCCAGCGCGACGGCATTTTTGTCGCTAACGCCTTCTCGGTATCGCCTTGCGTTCTTTCTCGCGCCTTAATCGTGCAGCGTCTCTCCGCTTTTTGCGCTGGCGCAAAACCTTTTTCTGCCGAGCGACTTCCTCTTCGGAAAACATGGTTCGCCGGCAATTCTTCAGGCCGCAGTAGCAGGGCGCTTTCTCACCCACGTCGCCATCAAAGAGGTTGTAATCATAGGTGAGTTCTTCTCCAGCCTCGATATCGCGCAGGGCCATGATCCATATGCGATTGTCAATCTGGTCGGTTTCGCAGTTTGGATCACATGTATGGTTCACGAAGGCGGCCATGCCGAAGCCATCGATAATGGTGTCGCCGTCGTCCATGGCAAACAGGTAGGTTACTTCGGTATCCGCGTACATGCCTTCGCAGGCCTTAGCGGTGAGCCTGGGGCCAGTGTACTCAAGGATGTGCGTGCCCTTATTGATAGCGGCAGTGGTATAAACTCCGGCGCCGTGCAAGGAAGACGATTTGACAATGATGGCCATTTGAAAATCCGAATGCTGAAATGAGAGCCAAGCGGCGCATCTTCGCGCACGCGGTAGCGAATGTAGTTTACAACCTACGTTGCTTTTGACTGGCGTTGCACCGCGCGTTGCAATGTTTTATCCAGCGCTGCTTTGGCAGTCTGATAGTCCTGCGGGTTGATCTTGCCCTGCAGCCGGTCAGATTCCAGTTGAAACACTTCTTCCTTCATGGCTTCCATCAGCAGAGTGGACCGGTCTTGCGGGACAGCCGGCCCGGCAAGAGCAACATTCTGATTTGAGGTGTAGACAAAAACCCCGCCTGCGGCAAGGAAGAGAGACAGCACTCCCAGAAACAGCCATTGGCCAGAATGCAGCGGGTCAGGCCTTTCATTGGGCACTCCCATCCCTCCGCCAGGGCCAGTGGGCTCTCCGCGCCGTCCACCAGCGCCGGGAGCCGCTGCCTGTTCCGGTTCGCGCGGCATCTCTCCCTTACCTGATATTGCGAATGACACTTTTTGTTTCGGGGTAAGATTCTTGGCGATAAAGAAGTTAACGCTCTTGAATTGCGGATTGGTTTTGGTCTGGTACACGGAACTGTCGCTGGCCGCGAACTTAATGGAATCAGGCGCAGCCACCATCAAGGTTTCCGTCGGCAGATCAGATCGAGGATCAATTTCCAGCTTGCCGGAATAGGGAACCGTATACAGGACGTGGAATTGGGTTTGTCCGGGACGTATCGGAAAAACGAAAGCAAATTTATTTTTTTCTCCGGTAGGAATCACTGCGGCCTTTAACTGCGTCTTGCCGGTTTGAACGCTGGATTCAGCAATAGACGCGCCCTCGGGGAGATAAAATTCGAATGTGTGTTGGCCGGTGAGGGTTCGCGGCGGTGTGGATTGATTTCCGACGGTATAGAATTCTTCGCCGTTGAGCGTCGCTCCATCCTCGCTGGTTTGGAGAGCCATAGCGTGGTCGAAAATGGTGATTTCTTTTATGCTCGCGGCTGCGTCAAAGACTCGGACGGCAACCGGCGTGCCTCCCGGCAAACCTGCCTGCGTATACGTGACTCCCTGGTGCTGCACCCATACGATGTAAGGCTGCTGAGCCGCAGGAACGTTAAAGCTGAATTCGCCTTTGGCGTTGGTTTTCGTTTTGGCCACGTCCTCCATGCCCTTGCCGATTTTTTTCAGCGTGACGTCGTCCCCCACCGAAGGCTTGTTGGTGGTGCTGTTCTGGACGACGCCTTTAAGCGTGTCGGCCGCGGCGGCAAGCGAACAGACTAGGAGAATCAGGGTGACGGAAACTTGCTTCAATGGAATGGACTCCTTCAGGCTCGTGCAGACTCAAGCACTTCAATTTCGGCCATAATGCGGGCAGCCTCTGCTTCCAGGCCCATTCGCATGCCTTCATAGTCGGCCTGCGTGAATTTGCCCGACTTGAATTCAAAACTCAGATCGCGCAGATTTTCATAGACCACCTCTTTGCGCTCATAAAGGTAAGCGGCCCGAGTCTTGACGATTCCAGTATCGGTATCGCGGCTGGGATAGAAAACATAGATCAGGATGCCGGCTGCGAACACGCAGCACACCATCTTAATGATGTAATCAAAAACCGCAGGACTCATAATTCAGTCTCCCGGCGGGCGCGGGCGCGAAGAGCTTCAAGATCGGGGGCAAGGTTCATGTCACCAGCGGCAACAGTCGCCGGACGCATTCTCCAGTTACGGATCAGCAGGACCACCAGCATCAGTCCCAACCCGAGACCGGCGGCGGGCAGGATCCAGGCCAGCAATTCAAAGCCATGCGTGGAGGGTTCAACCACAGCGGTCACGCCCCACTTGGTGCGGAAAAAATTCAACACGGCTTCATCATCAGGGGTCTTATTGACGTTGGCCCTAAGCTCACGAATCATCTGGTCAGAATTGGGGCAGCCTACGTGGTTGCACTTCAACAGCATCTGCGAGCAACTGCACGTGCACATGATTTTGCCGCCGAGGTTCTGAAAGCGGGCTTCCTTATTGTCGGCGCCCATGAGCAGTACCAGCGCGCAGGGAAGCAGCACTGATTGCAGGATTTTCTTCATTTCCCAGCTCCCGCGGGCTGCATTCCGTGTTCATCCATTTTTGCTACAGCAACTGCGCTTCGGACGGGCACGCTGATGGGCGCTGCATTTGGAACCAGAGCCATTCCTGTTCCGAACACGATTACCAGGACCCCGATCCAAATCCAATTTACCAAGGGATTAATGATGATTTTGATGATGGGATGGCCGGTATCCAGGTTCAGGCCTTCATAGACGACGTAAAGATCTTCGCGAAGTGTGGAATGGTTCGCCACAATGTGGACGGGCTGTCCGCCGCTGGCTTTAAAGAAGCGTTCTTCAGGATTCAGGCGTGTAAGGAATTTACCGTCTTTATAAACTTCAAGCAGGGCGGCTTGTGACCTGTAATTGGCATTGTCATCCTCGGTGTATTCTTCGCCAATTACTGTATAAGATCCGATCTGGACTTTGTCACCTTTGCCGATTTCCTGTTCTTTATCCTGGTTAAAGGCCGCGCCAGCCAGGCCAATCACGACCAGGACCACGCCAAAATGCACCACGTAGCCGCCATAACGACGCATATTGCGGCGTGTGAGCTGGTAAATCCCGGCGAATAAATTGGTCTGTAGCTTGTTTTTCCAGACGATGCCGCCGCGAACGAACTCAGAAGTTACCGTCGCGATAACGAGCGTGCTCAAGCAAAACGCCATCATCGCGTACATCTGGCCCATGTCCGTCCAGAAGCGGACGCCGTTTTTGAAGAGTAATATGCCCACCGCAATTTCAATCAACAGAGCGGCCGTCGCCGGGATGGCAAAGTTACGCTTGATGCTGCCAACAGATGTATTACGCCAGGCCAGCAGAGGTCCCACGCCAGTCAGGAAAATCAGGAACAGGCCGATCGGGACCATCACTTTGTTATAGAAGGGCGCGCCCAGATTCATTTTTACGTCGCGCACTAACTCAGACAGGATAGGAAACAGCGTGCCGCAGAGTACGGCAAAACAGGCGCCCAGCAACAGCAAATTGTTGAACATGAAGCTGGATTCGCGCGAGACCAGCGATTCCAGCCTGTTTTCAGAGCGCAGGTGGTCGCGGTTCTTAATGTAAAAGACCAGGCAGACCACAAAGATGATTGCCAGGAATCCGCTAAACCAGTTGCCGATACTGGACTGCGCGAACGAGTGCACGGAACTCACGATGCCGCTGCGCGTGAGCAAGGTTCCCAGAATTGAGAGCATGAACGTGATAAAGATCAGCCACACGTTCCATACCTTCATCATGCCGCGTTTTTCCTGCATCATCACAGAGTGCAGGAACGCCGTAGTCGAGAGCCATGGGAGCAGGGAAGCATTTTCCACCGGGTCCCAGCCCCAGTATCCACCCCAGCCAAGAACTGCGTAAGCCCAGTGCGCGCCCAGCGAAATGCCAAACGTGAGGAACAGCCAGGCAACCATGGTCCAGCGGCGGGTAATGTGGATCCATTTTTCACCGGGATAGCGCATGATGAGCGCGGCCAGTGCGAAGGCGAATGGGACTGAGATGCCAACGTAGCCAAGGTAAAGCATCGGCGGGTGGATTACCATTTCCGGATACTGCAATAACGGATTCAGGCCATTGCCGTCGGCGGCGAGGCGATCCATCATGCCAAACGGGTTGGCAACAAAATTGACCAGGACCAGAAAGAAAATCTGGATTGCGGCCAATACCATTGAGGCCATGCCAACGAGACGTTGATCGACCTTGTGGCGCAGCCGCAGGACGAATCCGTATGCCGAAAGCAGAAGCGCCCAGAAGAGGATGGAGCCTTCCTGTCCGGACCACAAGACGGCGAATTTGTACGGCGCCGGCAGCGCACGATTGGAATGATGAAGAATGTAAGCGACAGAAAAGTCGTCTGTAAGGGCGGCATATACCAAGGCGCCCGCAGCCACAAGAACAGCTGCGAATGATGCCATGCCGGCGCGGCGAGCGGTTTCCGCCAGACGGTAGCCCACAGCGTCTTTACGGACGGCTGCGACGACCCCAACTACAAAACAGTAGCCGGCCAGCGCGAGCGCGAATAAAAGACAAAAGCTTCCTAGTAATGGCATTGTGTGGAGCTTAATATGGTTTCACGCGTACTGCAACGATTCAATTAGGCAGATGCCCTAAGATTCAGCACGGATTTTACCAAGGCTATTAAATCCTCAGGATCACACGGCTTAACCCGGAAAATGACGTTCAGGCCGGCATATTCGGCGTCGGCGTCCGGCAGGCCGCTGATCACGATCACGGGGACTTCGTGGTTGAAAGTCCGCAATTGGCGGACGAATTCCACTCCATCCATGTCCGGCATGAGATGGTCCGTGATAACTACGCCGATTTTTGCCCGTCCAACGTCACTGCGCAGCAAAGCCAGGGCGCTTTGTCCCTTGGTCGCGACGTGGCATTCCACCTCCGCTTTGCGCAGCACCAGTTCACGCACCGTGAGCTGAGCAATATTGTCATCCAGCAGAAGGGCCTGTTTCATGCGGCTATGCGCTTTTGTCCCTTCGATATTTTGCAACGACTTCAGCCTCGGCCCGGGCCCAATCCTCATGGTGGAACCCTTCCTGACGTCCACGTTGCTCAAAAAGCTCATAAGCGCGGATTCGGATCTCTTCTTCAATCCTCTGGTTCATCGAATGGGAACTCCGGCTGTTGCTATCCGCACCACTGCTGACAATGGGGGTGACGGTTGATCTTGTTTGTGCTGCTCCTTGTTTGGGCGACGGCGTTTTGCGCGGTCTATTAGAAGGTTTTAATGCCATGCTATGTCTTGCTCCCTCAGCTCCGGAAATGTTGATTTTAAAACGAGAGCGGCGTTGATTCGATTATAAAGAATCTGCGGCGGTTGTGGGAATATGCGGACAATAATCCACGGGTTCTCTGGGGGCAGGAGTGTTAAGGGCATTGTGCCGCTCGGGATGCAGTGCGCAGCATTGATGAGCTCCTGCCATGGCGCCGGTTGGAATCCAAGAAGGGCTGGAATCAGTCAGGCTGCGGACGAGTTTTCACTCTTTTGGGATCAGTCTTTGGAATTGGGATCAGTCTTTGGAATCAATCTTTGCTGATGAATCGACGGATTATTTGAGAAGAAATTCGCAGAGTCGGAATACTGTGGGACCTTAGAGCTTTGTTATACTGCATAGGCCCCGCACAACTGAGTGGCGCTATCGTCTAGGGGTTAGGACGTGAGATTCTCAATCTTAAAACCCGGGTTCGATTCCCGGTAGCGCTACCAAACCTTCCTTTCTCATCACCTGATTTCGTGCTTTTCAAGCGAACGGCTCAGAAGTGCGTCTGGATCATTGTTATCAGGATTGGCTGTACCCCAGCATCGCTCTGGCGAGCTCGTTTAATCGATACTCATCGTCATGTTCAGGTTCATCTCCTTGCGACGCACAACAAGGCGGGAGAGCTTCACGTTTAATCCAAGCAGGGCGCGGGCAAATGTGATGAATTCGACCGTGCGGATGTCGGGATCCTTGATCTCTTCCAGCAGCTTGGACGTGGCGGGATGGGATATTTTTGTTTCCACCTCCACCATCTGGCGATACGCATCAGCCGAAGGCCACCAGGCTTTCAGGGCCCTGTTAGGATCGTCAGGGTTCATGTCGTCATCCAGCATTTTTGCTGCGACCTTGATGCCTTCATGCACCACGTCTTCGGCTCTGTCTGTATCGCCCATTTCCAGGTAGATCGCGGCTGCGGAAGAGAGAAACTTCGCCTGGAAACGGGGCTGAAGGTCACCAATGAACTTGCGCAGTTCGGCCACAGCCTGGCGTGCTGCGGAAGGCTGCTTCTTCATATTCATGCGGGCAATCGCTTCCAGCGCTGATGCCCGGGGTGACGGTGCAAACTGGCTAATGGTGAGAGGCAGAGCGGTGGCCTCAGCAATGGCCTGCGTGGGGTTTGTGTCCGCTTCTTTGAGTATCAGATCCTTGCGGCGTTGCATTTCCTGCATCATGGCCGCCTGAGACGATACCTGGCTTCCCCCTCCCTTCTGAATCATGAAGGAAGGTCCCTTATTGTCCTTGCTATTGGGGGCAGGCGGTGAGCTGACGGAATCCATGCCTTTGGGGTACTGCTGCATCGTCGTCCGGAGCGCTGCGTTCTCTTCCACCAGCCGATTAGCGCCGCTTTCATCCAGCTTGCGCAAGAGCGGCAACAGCGCAAAAAGCTGGTAGTCATACATGGAATTGAATTTTGCGGTGCCTCCGTCTCCGCCGACGGTGATGGAAAGCGGATCGTCATTCTTGCGCGCCTGCCCCAGAATCTCATCAATGGCTTCCAAGGCCAGCTTGGGCGGCATGTTCTCACCAAATCGGATCACCAGGCTGGTAAGGTCTCCGCCGCCAAACAGCTTTTGCTTGTGCTCGTGCGCGCGAAAACTGGCCACGGCGGAAGCAATCAGGGACTGTTTTTCCGGATTCATCTCCGGCGGCAGGGCTTCAAGAAGCTTAGCCGCAGGACCATAGGGAAACTCTCCTAAAGAAGTGATCTGCTGTACCAGGTCTATGGCCCGGTCAAATCCCTTCTTGTCCGTGTAGCGCTGAATAATTGTGCCAGATGCCATGTTCCGCGCGTCAGGATCGGCTTGGGTCAGGCGCTCCTCAACATCCGACTGTGAAACCGGGAGCAGGAGGTGGAAAATGTCTATCTGCATCTCGCGCTTCATGTCGTCGTCATCTTGAATCGCCAGCGAGGCGGAAAACGCGTCTTGCAGCAGGCTGCGCGCCTTTTCCGGATGAGAAGATGTGAACGCGCCCGCAATCTGGAGCAGGGCATAGCTGCGCATGGGAGCGTCCAGCCCACGGGCCTGGGTTTCGGCGACTTCCAGTGTGCGTTCGGCGAGAATCTGATCTGGAGTAAGTTTGGCTGGCTTACGGGAATCTGCGGCAGATGCCTTGCCGCTTGGCTTGGAGCCAAGGGCGGCTGTGACACCGGCTTTGGGTGAATCGTCCGCAGGTTGCTGCGCCCAGCTCAGTTGTGACAGCAGGAGAACCGAAGCCGCGAAAGTCAATCTAAGATTCATGACGCGCTCCTCTCCTTAAAATGGAGATGCCAAGGTGAAAACTATTTAAAGATACAGGATAGACTCGCTCCGGCATATTGCAATAGACACTCCCATATTCATGGAGTAACTGCCGAGCCAATTTCAATTCCTTCTTATCGATTCCGAGTGGAAGCAAGACCCCGAAGGCGCGCGATTCGCGGTATTACGTCTTGAAGTAAAGGTCGGCTAACGATACCTCCGAACTCAACAAGAGTCATGATTCAAAGACGGTCCCAGAGGACCTGGAGTCGTCGGTCCGGCGCTCCCTGCTGAGGATGGCTGGGCCATTATTGAGTACTTGAAATCGCTGTAAAAGCTGGGGCAAATGTCCGGAATGAAATTGAACGCGAACACTCGCGCAGGATAAGTTCAGGCTGGCCCCGAAACCACGCCAGCGCCGTAGTCGCGATGAAGAAGTGGAGCTAAGCTACCGTATTCAGGGAACAGCAGTGCGACAGCTTTGTTTCCAGAGGCACCCAGAAACTTTGCCATTCGCGGCTGCGTTCGGTAGCCACTAGAAGCATGAGCGTCCCTTCGTCCTCAGGGACGTCTTCAACGCGATAGACAATAGGAAAGGCGAATTGATCGATTAAACCGCCCGGGCCGTAATGAACCACTGTGACGGTGTCGCCGCTGGCCAGGAGCCGATAGGCGGTATCTGGTTTTGCTTCAGACTGCAGAATCTCGTGCAGCGTGCTCATACTAACCATGTAACAGAGTTCCATATGGCGGAAATCCTTCCCGGCCGGCCTGTAGCGGCCCGCCCCCGAAAGCCCATTTGTAAACCTTCTGCTGCTTAGTGCTCCAAGTGCTTCATCCGTTTCGGAGCAATCATCCGTTACTCATCGTTTTAAAAGCAGGAGATTACGGTTTCATTGGAGTGAAATTAAAAGAATTAATTTTTCCCGCCTGGGCGGACAGGAGAGGGGACTGCAGCGGACTTTGGAATTTGGGGCTTTATAGGTGCTTCAGCGCCAGACGGGCCAGAGCGACGGATTTCTCTATGCGCGCCGATTCTTCACGCACGCCGCCCACGCTCACACGTACAAAGGTGTTCCCTTTTAACACGTAAAGCGCCCCCACCATAGGGCCGCCGACCCAATAGGCTTCGTCGCCAACCCTTTTGATAACGCGTGGACGCGTGGACTCCTCTTCTTCTTCTCTTTCTTGCTTCTTGCTTCCAGCGATGGGCTTCTTTTCTGCTTTTTCCTGTTCGTCGGACGTGGACTTGCCGGAGTGAAACTGTTTCTTCCAGAATGCGCGTGGAGAAAAGGAGCCAGGCGACGCTATGGCGACACTGACCGACTTGCTGGGATTGGCAGTACGAAAAATGCATTGTGACATTACTAATTCAGTGCCAGGCTGCGCGCTGGGCTTGGTTTCCTGGACGGCGTCCCCTTGCACGGCCTGAACATCCGCGCTGGTAAGCAGGGCGCAGGCATCCGCCTTGGGCTGCTTCGCGGATTTAGAAGGAGTTTTTTGCGCTCCGGACATGCCCCCGGCGAGCAAAAGGACAGACAGAAACAAGCGGAATAAATTCTTCTTCATTGAATATTCCATCGCAAGAGATTGTAACTGTGGCGGCAAATAAAAAGCCCGCGCGAAAACTAATTCTTCACGCGGGCTCTGGTGGTTACAACAATCTAGTGTTCACGGTTATCATCGCATTCAGGTCCGCCGTGGACGCCGCTTGCGGGATCGCCAAAGCAGAGTTTGCCGCCGCCTTCGTTATCACCGCTGCGGGTGCCGAACTGTGTGCCATCGAAGGCTGCGAACAGTCCGCGACCGCCGGTCTGACGCGCAATGGTGGCAAGTGCGTCCTGCGCGCTAACTGGGCCAGTCGTGGCATTCTGCGTGCTATCGGTGACGCAAGTTCCGGTACAGCCATCGGCATAGCCAACGAGTACGCGGCCGACTCTATCGACAGTAATGTCATTAAAGTCGAGCAGGTTGCGGCATGGATTGCTGCCGCCGCTATTCCAGATACAGCCGCGCTGTACCGGATCGGAAGGCGTTGCGTCCGTGGTGGTCCAGGTGCGGCCGCCGTTATAGGTGAAGGCAACATACAGATGCCAGACGCCAAGGAAGTCGCCGGATTGCGTGTCGCCCTTGGTGGGTGTGCCGAGGAACGCAAACGCGGCGCGATTGTCGTCACCAGCAGCCACTTCTGAGAACTCAGCGTTCTGGATGCCGAAAGGAGTTCCGGCGTCCTGAGATTTCGACCAGTGCAAACCGCGATCATGGGAAACGGTGACCTTGGCATGGCCGTCAGAGTTTACGTAACCGAAATAAATCGTGTTGTTTCTGCCGGCGGAGACAGAAGGGTCGCTGCCGGGGCTGATGCTGGCGCCGTCGGGCACTGTGCGCACCACCCAGGTCAAACCATTGTCAGTAGAAACGGCAATGCCGGGCCGGCTGACGCCTGCTGCGTCCTGGCAATGTTCATTGGGGACATAAGCGGTGCCGTCGGGTGAAACGCGAACGTGTCCATGCAGGCCACCGCAAGTTCCCGGAGCCACCGGACGGTCCACACCGTTCACGGTGGTGAAGGTGTAAATGGGAACGCCCGGCCCAAAGGTCAGGCCGCCGTCATCGCTGCGGGAGCAGAATGCCGTAACAATATCCTGCGAGCAGTAATAAATTGCGTGCGGATATGTGTGCACAGCAGGCGCGGGAGAAGCGAATGGGCCGCCGCCCACGGTCTGGTGGTCGACACC
>DASYKK010000115.1:0-2342 GCA_035995565.1 Candidatus Angelobacter sp. | reverse complement strand
GATCTTCTCCGCTAAAGCAATTCTCTTTGATATGGACGGCGTTCTGATGGATTCCACTCCATCCGTGGAGCGTGTATGGCGAAGCTGGGCACTGACCCGCGGACTCGATCCTGACAACGTTATAGCGCAGGCACATGGCCGCCGCAGCATTGAAACTATCCGCGCAGTAGCGCCACAATTGCATGCAGAAAAAGAAAATGTTGTGGTCGAGCGGATGGAAATTGATGACAAAGAAGGCGTCACTGCACTTCCTGGCGCGGCGGAACTCATTGCCCATCTGCCCGATGACCGATTTGCCATCGTCACTTCGGCAACGCGTCCGCTGGCGGTTGCACGCCTGGGCTATGCGGGCCTTCCTATTCCCCGCCACATGGTAACCGCGGAAGATGTAGTGCACGGCAAGCCTTCACCCGACCCGTTTTTGAAAGGCAAAGCCCTACTTGGCTTTCCCCCAGCGGACTGCCTGGTCTTTGAAGATACTCCGGCGGGTATCGCTTCGGCACGAGCCGCCGGTATGCAAACGGTCGCGCTGCAAACCACTTATCCCCCGGAGCAACTGCAAGCGGCCCAGGCGATCATCCTCAATCTCGCGGATGTGAAAGCCAAGTTGCGCGAACAGCTCTTGATAGTTGAGGTCGATTCAATTCCTTTGTAACACCTGACGCGGGCTCCCCACAGCCCATATACAATTCTTCTATCTCATTTGAGGAGCAAAACAACCCATGCAACGGAATGCAAGCGCACATTGGAGTGGCGGATTGAAAGACGGCAAAGGCACGCTCACTTCTCCCAGCGGAGTTCTAAAAAGCACGCCTTATTCTTTCGCTACGCGTTTTGAATCGCAGCCGGGCACCAACCCGGAAGAGCTGATAGCCGCGGCCCACGCCGGCTGCTTCAGCATGGCCCTTTCAGGCCAGCTCGGCAATGCCGGCATGACGGCGCAGTCCATTGACACCACGGCTACAGTAACGCTGGAGAAAGTGGGTTCAGGCTTCGCGGTCACTTCGTCCCATCTGGCGGTGAAGGTCAAGATCCCCGGCGCCGATAAAGCCAAGTTCGAGGAAGCAGCCAAAAACGCGAAAGAGGGCTGTCCTATCTCCAAACTGCTCAACGCAAAAATCACTATGGACGCACAACTGGAAAATTAGTACCTACAAGGCCTGCGCTAACAACAGCGCGGGCTTCGCGTCTAAACTTTCGGTTACCCCTCGTCTGCAAAATTCATCCCAGGAGGCGCTTCCATGCGTCGGAGTTTCGCGCTTGCACCCGTGTTCATCGCAACTGTTTTCGCCGCCACTCTAAGCAATGCACAATCCGCGTTGCTGGACCTACCCCGTGACAGCCAGCATGCGAAGATCGTTCAGCGTGTCGGCATTACTGACATCACCATCAATTACCATCGTCCATTGGTAAAAGGCAGGAAAGTCTGGGGCGGTCTGGTGCCCTACGGACAGGTCTGGCGCGCCGGCGCGAATGAAAACACCACCATAGAATTTACCGATCCCGTAATTGTGGAAGGCAAGCCGTTGGCGAAGGGCGTTTATGGGCTGCACATGCTTCCGACAGAAAGCGAATGGACAGTCATTTTTTCGAAGGCTTCCACCGCATGGGGCAGCTTCACCTACAACCAAGCGGAAGATGCATTGCGCGTAAACGTAAAACCAGCGGCCGCAGAGATGAAAGAAGCCCTGGCCTACGAAGTGGATAATGTCACGCCCACTTCGGCCGTTATCGCACTGCGCTGGGAAAAACTTGCGGTGCCGTTCAAGGTGGAAGTCAGCTCCAATGAGATCGTTGCCCAGAACTTGCATGCGCAGATGCGTGGACTGGCCCAGTACACATGGGACGGCTGGGATGACGCCGCGACTTACCTCCTGACCAATAAATACAATCTGGAAGAAGCGCTGAAATATGAAGACCGTTCGATCGGCGTCGAAGAGCGGTACGACAATCTCATGAACAAGTCGCGCATTCTGGACGCGATGAACAAAAAAGACGACGCCACCGCGGCGCGGAACAAAGCTCTGGGCATGGCCAGTGTAGTGCAGCTACACAGCTACGGCCGCCAACTCCAGCAGGAGGGCAAGCAGGACCAGGCGTTCGAGGTGTTCCGCACCAACATCAAGAAAAATCCCAGTCACTGGACTGCCCACAACGAGGCGGCGCGCATCGCATGCGCTAAGGGCGATTTTGATGGCGCAGTGAAGGAAATGAAACTTGCTTCCGCTGCGGCTCCGGACCAACTCAAAGGCCCGCTGGATGGATTCACCAAACGCCTCGAGGCTAAAGAGGACATAAATAAATAACTTTGAAAGCAAGCTGCGGAGTGGGCGAGATCCGGC
>DASYKK010000114.1:0-2510 GCA_035995565.1 Candidatus Angelobacter sp. | reverse complement strand
GGTCAGGCCGCCGTCATCGCTGCGGGAGCAGAATGCCGTAACAATATCCTGCGAGCAGTAATAAATTGCGTGCGGATATGTGTGCACAGCAGGCGCGGGAGAAGCGAATGGGCCGCCGCCCACGGTCTGGTGGTCGACACCGGCGGGCTGTCCGGAACCTTGCGTGGGAAGCCAGTTGTCGCCGTCATCGTCAGTAAATGAGAGTTCGCTGGTTGCGCCGGCAAGCTGCGAAGAGAACGTACGGTTTGTGCCACCCAAGCGGCCATCGTCAGTAAACAGGATGGGATCCAGACTCACACGCGCGAAAGGCGAGCGCTTGTCTTCCCAGGTGGAAGTGGCCGGCGTCACGGCGTCATTGAAGGTGACGCGAAGCGTGTGATTGCCCGCTCCAATGAAAGCCTTGCCTGTATTCCAGTCGATACCGATGGAGGGTTCACCCGCGGCATGCTGGCTGGCGCTCGTGGAACCAAGAGCTGGCGCAATATTTTCCGGGGCGGGATAATTCACAAAAGCTGGAGCACCCGGCGCCGGCGGCGGTGGTGGCGGAGTGGTTGGCCGGGGCGCAACCGTCATCGTGACCACGGCATGCGCGGAAACGGGAAGAGGCACCGTAGCCGCGACAGAGCGGATGTGCCAGACGCCATCGATTGGATCGGTCAACGTCAGGTCTTCTTCGCCAGCGCCGGTGGTCGTGTCATCGGGCGAGCCAGGACCATGATCAGCCGCGTTGGGGCTAATGGCAAATACGTCGAGATCGCTGGGCGCAGTGCTATTCCATGTGTACTTGATCGTTACTTGAACCGTGTTGGTCTGGTAAAAAGTGGCGGCGGGGGCAGGAAGGGTGATGGTCAGATCATGGTTGTCACACATGCCCGGAGGACAAGTGTCCTGAATGCCAACATTGGTTACAGTGCCGGCTACGACCGGGCCAAAATCCCACGAGACTGGTCCTGAAGTGCTGCTGATGGAACTGGCGGTCTGAGCGGAAGCCATCTGTGCCAGGGTCAGAACAACAAGTGCAAACAGACCAAGCCCACGATTGAAGGCCGTCCGGGATGTCAATCTATGTCTATCACTTGATTTGGAAGCAGAGGTGGGTGCAAAGGGGGAGGGAAGCGTTGACATGGTTTCTCCTGAAGTGCGAATTTCCTGGAGCCTGGGGGAACTGACCGAACGACCGACAGTAGTATCACTACCGCTGAACCTAAGAAGCGGTATTCTTCGCAGAAGGTTGCCAAAGTATTTACGAATATTATCAATCGGTTAGTGCTTATTATCTTGAATTCCGCAAGCTGGTGGTGGTACTACTTGAGCGTGACGACTCTGTGATTACAGAGCGAAAGACATGGCGTCCATCTCTAACCCGTTGACTCCCAAGGGCCCCGCTGCCGAACGGATATTGAAAGCAGCCAAGCTGCTCTTTGCCGGATCGGGATTTGAAAACACCAGCACGATTTCAATTGCTCGAATGGCGCAGACCAGCGAGTCCCAGCTCATCAAGCACTTTGGCAATAAAGAAGGACTGCTGGAGGCAATATTCGAGGATGGATGGAACCACATAGCCGAAGCTTTTGGCGCGCTTGAATACATCCCGGCTCCCAGTTCGAAATTGCAGGCACTGGTGGGGCTGATCCTTTCCAAGCTGGAGGAGGACGAGCAGCTCAAACAATTGTTCTTGCTCGAGGGCCGCAGAATCCGCAAGGAAGGCCATATGGTCTTAATGACGCAGGGCTTTCTTCGCCTGGTGAACACGGCCGACAGATTGCTCAAGGAAATGCGCGACCTGGGCCAGCTTCGCTCCGATCTTCATATTGAAGGCATACGCTCAGCCCTAATCGGCATGATGGAAGGATTGCTGCGTGACAGAATGCTTACCGGCCGCATTCCTTATTCATCGTCGTATAACGCCGAGGACATCCGCAAACTCTTTCTTCACGTGCTGCATTCGTTTTCCGCCACTCCCGAGCAGCTCTCAAGCCGCGCGAAACTCGCCTGAACAGAATTTGCGGCTGGACTTAATTTATTTGGTGGTCCATTTCAACGCGAAAATTGTAATCCTAAAAAAAATTTATACGCAAATTACATTGAGTTGCGACGGAATAACGCACTTGTGCAGCAGCACTGTTCGTTTTCGAACGCTCAGCGTTCATTTCCGCGCACTTCGACCGGGACGAGTTGTTCGGAAAATGTAAAGGTTGTTGCGAACATGTAAAGAGTGAGCACGTGGGACGAGTGAATGCTAACGCGTGAAGTCACCTGGCGTCTAAAAAGCAAGACTTAACAAATCGGTTGAAACTTTTTGTTGTTTGGCATCGTCTTTGCAAGTAGAGAAGATTGAGCACGACAAGAGTTGAAAGCAGTAGTTAGTGTTTCGGGGTTCAGGGAATGTTCGCACCCACGGTTTTGGCGGCCCCAGGTGAGAACAGTCCCCGGAAATCGGCACGCATACGCGCGCCTGTTTCTTAACCCACGCGTTGAATTGTAGGTCATCGGCGATGAATTGAAAAGTT
>DASYKK010000113.1:0-16435 GCA_035995565.1 Candidatus Angelobacter sp. | reverse complement strand
CCACATCCTTGCGCGCCGCATCAGTAACTATGATCCGCAGGTGCTTGATCAACTCTGTCTTACGGGTGCTGTGGGCTGGGGCCGCCTTACGCCCCATCCGGCGATGCTGGAGGATTCCTCGGGCGGTGGGCGCAGGGTGGTACCCACGAGCGTTGCTCCCATTACATTCTTTGTTCGCGATGAAGCGGAATGGATGGCACTGCCCAGCGTAAAATCCGCACATCGTGATGCGGAGCAAGAAGTCCGCGGTCTTGGCTCAGGCGCCCGCGAGGTTCTCACTTTTCTGCGTTCGCGCGGCGCGTCATTCTTCGCCGACATCGTACGTGGTACGGACAAACTGAAGGCCGAAATTGAAACCGCACTTTGGGAATTGGTGGCCGCTGGCCTGGTCACGGCCGATGGTTTCGACAACCTTCGTGCCCTCATTGATCCCAAACGACGCGCGGGGCAGGGAAGCGGCAAGAGTAATCGTCCACGGCACAGCGCCGGCCGCTGGTCATTGCTGTACCCGCCGCATGGCGAGGACAGCGGACGTGCAGTTGAATCGGTCTGCCGCGTTCTTCTGGAACGCTACGGTGTAGTCTTTCGCGAGTTGCTGGTGCGTGAGAGCATGTTGCCCCGCTGGCGTGACATGCTGATCTCATTCCGCCGGCTTGAAGATCGCGGTGAAATTCGCGGCGGCCGCTTTATCAGCGGTTTCATCGGAGAGCAGTTTGCCTTGCCGGTTGCAGTGGAGTCTCTGCGCGCCATGAAAAGCCTTCCGCCCACCGGCGAAATCATCACAATTTCCGCGGCCGATCCGCTGAATCTTGCCGGAATTGTAGTGCCGGGAGAGCGCGTGCCAGCGATCTCCGGCAAGCACGTCAGTTTTAAAGATGGCGTGCTGGTTGACGCGCCTGAAACGCCGATTCTTAGTATGGTGAGCAGGGTATGACCGGATCCGACCTGGTGGAAGGTGAAGACTATTATCTGGAAAAAGGAAACTGGGTCTTCACCGCAAAGTATTTACTGGATCGAGGATACTGCTGCCGCTCAGGCTGCCGGCATTGTCCGTACGGGTTTGTGAAAGAAGAAGAACAGAAGAAGTCGCCGCAGGATTTCCGCTGATGACCGCTGATTCGACCAGAGTTGGCAAGACTGAACTGCAAAACGCCCATGCACGAGTCAGTCGTGAAAACCGCACCCTTTCAGGATTTTATATTGTGGTTTGAATCAGCGAATATCTGCGTGATCTGCGGCTAAGAGTTTACTCATACCGCAGCGCAGTGACCGGATCCAGCCGAGCCGCTTTGACCGCCGGATAAATTCCAAAGAAGAGTCCAACGCTGCAGGCTACGCCCAAGGCAAGAAAAATGGCCCAGATCGGTACCGAAGAAGGAAAATGGGCTAGCTGCATCAGGAAGCTGAAGATGAGCGACAAAACAACTCCAAGAAATCCGCCGATTCCCGTCAGCGTCATAGCCTCAGTAATGAACTGAAAGCTGATGTCGCGTTTGCGAGCGCCAATGGCTTTGCGCACGCCAATTTCCCGGGTGCGTTCTGTGACTGACATCAGCATGATATTCATCACGCCCACGCCTCCCACCAGCAGCCCCACGGACACCACAGCGACTACCAGGGAAAAAATGCCCTTCATGATATCGCGGAACTGCACACCGAGTTGCTCAGCGCTGCTGATGCCAAAAGTGTCTGGTTTGTTCGGCGGGACGCGACGCCGCGTCCGCAAGAGGCCGCGAATCTGGTCTTCGGCCACGCTCTTCATCCCGGGATAGGCCGCGGCTATCAGGGCAATCTCATCATCCTGGGGATAGTGCTTTTTATAGGTTCGAAAAGGAATAAATACTTCAACATCGCCGGCCTGGTTCAGCGTGCTTTTTTTCTTGTCAAATACGCCGATCACGGTGTAAAGATTGCCATCCACCAGCAACTGCTTGCCTTCGGCGGTCTCATCAGGGAAAAGGCTCTTCTCCGCGTCAAAGCCAATCACCACCACGTCTGCGCGATGGAGATCTTCCTGGTCAGTATAGTAGCGGCCTTCTTTCATGCGGCCGTTCACCACCTCCGCATAGCTGGAAGTCATCCCGCGAAAGACAATATTCGTGAGCTCATGGCTCTTGTAACGCGCAGTGCGGATGGGCTGCGGACCTTGTCCGATGCGCGAAAGTATTTCAATCACTACATCTTTTACCGCCGGCAGTTCTTCCTTCACGGCGATGCCATCCTCGTAAGTAAGCGGCTTGCGGGTTCGCTCTTCAGGAGACAAGCGGCCAAAGTGGATGCCAGGTTCAAACTTCAGGACAAATAAATTATCGATGCCAAACTCATTCAACGAATCCTGCACATTCTTTTCCACGCCTAACAGAATTGACGCGACCAGGATTGCCACCATGGTGCCGATCACGACACCCAACACAGTGAGAAATGAACGGACTTTGTGGGTGCGGATCGTCTCCAGCGCCATCTTTACGTCTTCCAGCACCATGTTGGAATGGGTCATGGCTATGCCTCAAACCTCAAAGCTTCAATCGGATTCAGCTTGGATGCTTTATACGCCGGGTAGACACCGAAGAAGATACCCACGGCTGCCGCGACCAGAACCCCGGTAATGGCCCAGCCGACTGGCAGGTCCATGGGAAATGGAGTCAGCCGACCGACAATGAAAGATATTACTGCCGCAACTACTACGCCGATGACACCGCCAATTGTCGCCATGACGGCAGATTCCACCAGAAACTGCAGCAGGACATCGCGCCGGGTGGCCCCCAGAGATTTGCGAACGCCAATCTCCCGCGTTCTCTCTGTGACGCTGGCCAGCATGATATTCATGATCACGATTCCGCCAATCACCATAAAAATTGCGACCACAAAGATTGAGCCGCTGGCCAGCGAGCCTGTGAGGTTGTTGTAAAGCTCCATGATGGCCGAAGGCTCTACCACGCCAAAGGTGTCTTCCTGTTTCCCGGCCAGGTGCCGGCGTGCGCGCATCAAAACGCGCGCTTCGTCTTCAGCAGGTTGCATCAGATCAGCGGCCGCTGCCTTGATATTGATATTCATGGAAGAGTTGCTCCCATAGACTTTGCGCCACGTCTGAATGGGAATGTAGACAAAACTGTCCTGCGACTGGCCAAAGGCGCTGCCCATTTCCTTGGCCACGCCCACGACTTCGTAGGCTTCGCCGTCGATATAAATGGATTTGCCCACCGGATCAACGCCGGCGAAAAAGCGCTTGGCCACATCATTTCCGATCATCGTCACGTTGGCCCGATGCACGTCATCAGGGTCAGTGATATAGCGTCCGAGCACAGGCTCTTCCGTATCGATACCGCCCATGTTCGCAGTCACTCCGCGCACATCGATATCTTCAATTGATTCCGTCTTGTATTTCACCTTGCCATTGCGCCGCGTTTCCAACCCTACGGCCTGTGCGAGCCTCATGTTGTCGCGGACGTACTCATAGTCTTCCCAGGTAATGTTTTTATTCCTGCGCGAGAGTTTCACATACTCTTCAGCGCTGGTGATGAGTGGGAAGCGCATCACCAGAAAAACGTTGGAGCCGAAGTTGGCCACCTTTTCCGCCACATACTTGTTGGCGCCCTGCACCATGGAAACTACGATGATCAAGGTGGAAACAGAGAGAATGACGCCCAGCAGCGTCAAAAACGATCTCAGTTTATGAGAGCGCAAAGTCTCCAGGGCAATCATCATCGGCTCTTTGAGGGAGACACGCCGGCGCGCCGATCGGTCCACGCCGGGCTCAGCGAGGACAGCCTCTTTCAATGAAGCGCTTTCTTGAATTGGACTTGTGGTCTCCATAGTTAAGCGGGATGAATTACGCCATTCATTAACTGCTTCTTATGTATACAAGACGAAAATTTAAGCCGTTGGTTCCGTCTGGGAGAAAATAACTCTTCAATTAGACGGTGACCATTACCCTTTGTTGACGATTTCATCGCGGTCAGCGAGAATAGAAGAGTACTGTGGGCCTGTGGCGCAGCTGGGAGCGCGCTTCCATGGCATGGAAGAGGTCGTCGGTTCGATCCCGACCAGGTCCACCATTAATCCTTCCTTATCAAGCACTTCCAACGGCACCTCCGCTGAAAAACTGTGTCGCAACACTTGCGACGGAACAGAGCTCTAATCGCCGTCGCCAAACGTCTTACGGTCCACAAAAGCCCTGAGCCGGCGCGAACGCGACGGGTGACGCAGCTTACGCAGTGCCTTTACTTCAATCTGGCGGATGCGTTCGCGCGTCACCTGGAAGTTCTGTCCCACTTCTTCCAGAGTGTGTTCTGAGCCGTCTTCCAAACCGAACCTCATCTTGATGATTCGTTCTTCGCGCGGATTGAGCGTGCGCAGAACGCTGGCGGTCTGTTCCTTTAAGTTCACTCGGATCATGGCGTCAGCAGGAGAAACGCCGGTGGTGTCCTGAATGAAGTCGCCCAGACGCGAATCTTCTTCTTCTCCCACGCGGCTTTCAAGGGAAATCGGCTGCTGCGCGATTTTGAGTACTTTGCGGACGCTCGAGACCGGGATGTCCATGCGCTGCGCCACTTCTTCTGACGACGGTTCACGGCCCAGTTCCTGCACCAGCTGTCGTGAAGCGCGGAGCAGCTTGTTGATGTTCTCGATCATGTGCACGGGAACACGAATGGTGCGGGCCTGGTCTGAAATTGCCCGGGTAACGGCCTGGCGGATCCACCACGTGGCATAGGTGGAAAACTTGTATCCGCGACGGTATTCGAACTTATCGACAGCCTTCATCAGGCCCATGTTGCCTTCCTGAATCAAGTCCAGAAACTGCAGCCCGCGGTTCGTGTATTTCTTGGCGATCGATACCACCAGGCGCAGATTCGCTTCCACCAGCTCGCGCTTGGCGTATTCCGCATCCACGTTCCCCTGCGTGATTTCCCGTTGTGTGCGGGAAAGTTCCTTGTAGTTGACGCCGGCTTCCTGTTCGAGCTGTTTCAGGTCTGAGAGGCAGGTTTTCTGCTGCCGCTTATATTCAGCGCGATGTTCCTCATTGCGGGTGCCTTCGATCTTCTTTTCCAGCCGTTGCGCCTGGCGGTCCAGTGAGCGCATAGTGTCGGTGGTGGTCGTAACCCGGTCGATCAGCCGTTTCCGCTCCGCCGGCGTGTACTTGAATGCGCGTATAACTCGGGAAACCGCGATCCTTTCGCGTCCCAGCTTCCACTGGCAGCGGCGATATGGTTTGGGGTTTTGCTTGCGGCTGATGCCGGCAAGTTTTTCCTCGAGCTTCTGGACTTTGCTATAGTGCGCCGCCATCTTGCCGATGTCATCGATCGTCACTTGCGTGCGCGCGGAAAGAATATCGTCGGTGACGTCTTCTTCGTTGAAGACGACAATCTCTTTGATGGAACGCGCGCCGGATTCAAGGTCCGATCCTACGTTTTCGATTTCGCGAATCACGATGGGACAACGTGATATCGCCTTGAGCACTCGCATGTGCCCGCGTTCAAACCGCTTCGCTATCTCGATTTCTCCCTGTCGCGTAAGCAGAGGCACAGTTCCCATTTCACGCAGGTAGAGGCGTACTGGATCGCTGGTTTTATCCAGGACACTGGGAGCGACGCTGGTATCAAGTTCTTCCTGATCATCCAGTCCAAAGCCGGTCTTCCTTCGCCGCTGTGAAGGCAGCTCGCCCTCGTGCAGGTCAATGCCTTCGGTGTCGAGCGTCATCACCAGGTCATCAATCTCATCAGCGGAAGGAACTTCCACGCCGATGAAGCCACTGGCTTCAGTCGTGGTGAGGTACCCTTTGTCCTCATCTTCGGGGTCTACTTGTTTCCAATCGGGATCGTATTTATCGTGTGTGGCCAACAGTGATTACCTCTCGCGTAGTGGGCGAGCTAAAGATTGCTTGCAGGACCATGCAATGGGTCGGTTAAACCCAATTGTTATGATCCCATCCAACAAGATGATTTCGCTGCCATAGCACTGGATTGGCAGCAAGTCTGGTTAAACGCACTTGCTCCGGGGTCGATGACGGCCCCGGTGCTGTCAAAAAAAATCTGGATATCAGTCTGCGGAAACGGACTTGACGCCTAGGGAATCGATTTCCTTAAGAATGGTCTGAAGTCGTTGTTCCAGTTGCTTTTTGGTTCGTGGCTTTCTTTCTGTTCTTGTAAATTGCCCGTAGTTGGCAATGGAGCGCCGGTAGAAATCGGCCGTTTTTACCAGCAGGTCAGCCTTAGGATCGTTTTGGGTGGACATGATTCTATTCTATAGGAGAATCTGTCAAGTGCATCCCTAATAAGAGCGGGTTTTGACGGGAATGCCGCCAAAACCCGAAACTATCTGGTGGCAAAGGTGCCGGCCGTGCTGAATTGCAAGATCCTTAGACCGTATACCGCTGAAAGACCTCTCCCGGAAGGCGAACCATCCTGGATCCGGGCTTAATTGGCTCCGCCCGCATGCTGGAGACGTCCACCGGCATGGCGCGTTCTTCTCGGATGAGACCGCTATCAACGTGCCCGCGGCGCATCTTAAGCTGCAAAGTACGCTCAATTCTGGCCAGATCGGAACGCTCAACTCCGGAAAAGAAGGTGATCGCTGAGCCAGTTGCTCCGGCCCTTCCCGTCCGTCCCACGCGATGGATGAAGTCTTCCGGTATGGCTGGCAGATCGTAATTAATGACCTGGGCGATATCGTCAACGTGGATTCCGCGTGAAGCCACATCCGTGGCCACCAGCACACGGGATGTTCCATGCTGGAAGGCCGTAAGAGCGCTGTTGCGCTGTGATTGGCTGCGATCGCCATGCAACACGCCAACGCTTACTCCCTGGCGGTTCAGCTTCTCAGCCAGCCGCTCAGTAGCTCTCTTGGTGCGAACAAAAATCAGGGTACGACCCGTTTCCTCATTAAGCAAGCGCTTCAACAGGGAAAGCTTTTGATCGGCATGTACTTCGTATGCCGTCAGATTCACAGATTCGGATGATCTCTTGGTCGAGCCAAAAGCCAACCGTATGGCGCCGCGGGCGTAGTCATCAAGCAGGTGTTCGACAGAGGCTTCCAGCGTTGCGGAGAAGCACAGCGTCTGCCGCGATTTCGGCAGCCGGCTGACAATCCTGCGGATGGCGGGGATGAATCCCATGTCCAGCATTCTGTCCACTTCGTCCAGTACCAGGATTTTAATGCCAGCCAGCGAAATCAGTTCCCGGTCATACAGATCTTCAAACCTGCCGGGGGTGGCAATAATTAGCTTTGCGCCCGAGCGTACAGCGCGCACTTGTGATTTTTCCGCTACGCCACCGATGAGCAGCGCTGCCGGCGGCAATTTCTTGCCGCGCAATTGTTCGTATTGTTTGCCGATTTGCAGGGCCAGTTCACGTGTAGGCACCAAAACCAGGGCACCGGGCCGCGATTCTGTCTGCAGCATCAACTTGTCCATTACCGGAACCAGGAAGGCAAGAGTCTTGCCGGTGCCGGTTTGGGCCGTGGCAACAACATTTTTGCCGCTGGCGGCATGTGGTATGGCTGCCATCTGGACTTCAGTTGGGGTAATGAATTCGGACGCGAGTAGGCGGTCCTGTAGATATGGAGATATGGGAAGTTCTTTAAACGTAGACACTTAGAGTTTTTTTGCTTTCTTTGATCGGCGGCGGGTGCTGACAAAGACGTTTTATAAAACGTCAGGGCAGAGTGATCTCATGCCGATATTTTTTCAATTTTCGCCGTAGACAATCGGAGGTAAGTCAGTGTGGGAATCCTGGACCAGATCTCGATCTTAAGGAGCCCTGCAACCGCAGATCTAAAGCAAGATCAGTATAGCACAAAAATGGTGCAACTGGTTGCATGTGGGTTACTAAGGTTTACTACTTTGCTTTCAGAGGCTTGAGGGCGGTTTCACAGGAGCATTTCGCTCTTGAGCTTCTGATATCCCGCTTGCGTGAGTCTGCCTATTTCTTCAAACCAGTCAGCGTTTGTAGTGGTGAAGTTAAAACAGGCCTGTCCCTGCATTATTTTCTTCAGTGACGGCGAGATTCGGTCTGACAGATCGGGAAACATGTACAGTGCCGGAAGGTAGAAACTTACGTAATTTTTCTTGATTTTGGCGCCCGCAAAGAACATGCGCCGCCCATTCATGCTGGAGGACCGAGTTTCCAGGTAACAGTTTCCCGGCTTGTCGGTCCGGATGGCAAATTCGCCTTCGTAGGGCTTCAATAGCTGCCGCAATATGGTAAAAACAGCGGTGTGGCCTTCTGCTCTGGCAACCGCGGCTCCATTATTCTCAACAGCCATATGGCATTCCTAAGCTGACTCTAAAATCAGCTGATCCGGTTGATCAAATTACCTGAACATCAAAGTGCGATCACGCTCGAACGCTCTTTTTCAAAGCTGGGCAATTCGATGGTTCCCTGGTGCTTCCGCTCCTGAATGTGGTCCCAGACAAGCTGGTCAGCCACAAACGAGGCCTGTTTCCGCGAGAGTTCCGCGTCTTGCGGCGTCGCTTCCGTGCGGATGGCATACCGTTGCCCGCATTTGGCGCAGACAACGGTTTCCATAGGTATCTCATTGGGGACAACTTCCGCCGTCCCTCTCATACGCCTTGCTACGCTGGGTCTTACCAACGCGGTTCACGAGCCTTGCGTGGGCCACCACGGTCATTGCCACCACGATCATTGCCACGTCCGCCGCCTCCGCCACCAAACCCGCTGCGGGGAGCCTGCGGCCTTGCTTCATTCACTGTGAGTGCGCGTCCGCCGGAATCTTTGCCGTTCAACGCTGCCATCGCTTTTTCTGCTTCTTCGTCGTTGGGCATCTGGACAAAACCAAACCCGCGGGACCGGCCAGTGTCACGATCGGTGGCGACTGAAGCGCTATCGATGGCTCCGAAAGGCTCGAACAATGCCCGTAGTTCAGGTTCTGTCATATGGAATGAAAAATTGCCAACATAAATCTTCTTCACTGCGACTCCTTTGTCGTGTGTTACTGGGGTGGTGCTGTTCTCAGCAGAAATAGGCAGGACGAATGCGGGAAAAATGTGTCTATCTGAGTCGAGGACAACTGCACTTCTACTTAATACTACACCTTTGGGCGGGACGCCGCCCAAAAGCCTTAAAAATCATGAAAGCCAAATCCCTCAGGAATTCCTTCTTCATTGTAGGTAACGGTCAGGTCTTTAGGTTTTTCGGGAGCGTTGGGATCGGCCTCCTGGTCCTGGGTCTTGCGTTGCAGCTTGCGTTGGGCTTTTTCAGCCTGCTTCTCCTGCCGCTGCCGCTCTTTTTGTCGCTTGGCGAAGGTGGTTCGAGAGCTTCCAGCCATAAGCACTCCTGGTACTACAGAATTTTGAGAGGAGAGCCACACAGCCCGCCCTTTTTCATATTGTACGTTATGGAGCGGTGGTCGCGCACCTGAGAAAGTAGTTTTACCACTGGAAGATTAAACAGAATGCCACCTGCTTTTCAGGTTCTTTAATCCAATTGTGAAAAACAGTCTGTTGTCGCCTCGCATCCTAATTTACAGGAACCGAAAAGAGATGAAGGAGTGACTCTGTCATGGCCAAGACTGCTGCTGACTTGTTGATTGAAGGACTGCTGGATTGGGGAGTGAGTGTCGTCTTTGGACTGCCGGGAGACGGCATTAACGGCATTATGGAATCTTTGCGGACCCACCAGGAGCACATTTGTTTTGTTCAGGTCAGGCACGAAGAAGCGGCAGCCTTTATGGCCTGCGCATACGCCAAGTTCACAGGGAAGCTCGGTGTGTGCCTCGCCACTTCAGGGCCGGGAGGCATTCACCTTCTCAACGGACTGTATGACGCGAAGCTCGATGGTCAGCCGGTATTGGCCATCACTGGTCTGCCTTTTCACGACCTGAATGACACGTTTACCCAGCAGGACGTAGCGCTGGACCGTCTCTTTATGGATGTAGCGGCTTACAACACGCGCGTTATGGGACCGACGCACGTCGAAAACGTGACGGAGCTCGCATGCCGCACCGCCATCGCGTATCGCAAAGTTGCCCATATCGCTTTTCCAACCGATATTCAGGACATGAAGGCCGAGCGCAAGACTGCTTCAAAGCGCAATATCCCGGGACACATTTCCAGTGTGCGCGCCGATAGTGGGCATTTTCCCAATGAAGCCGATCTGCGCCGAGCAGCAGATGTGCTTAACGCAGGAAAAAGAATCGCCATTCTGGTTGGCCAGGGCGCCCGCCATGCCACCGACGCACTGGAGCAAGCTGCGGAAAAGCTTGGTGCGCCCATCGTGAAAGCATTACTGGGTAAGGCGGCTGTCCCAGACGATAGTCCTTACACCACAGGCGGCATTGGACTTCTCGGCACCAAGCCTTCGCAGGAAGCTCTGGAGAGCTGTGACACGCTGCTGATCGTGGGCTCGTCATTTCCTTACATCGAGTTCATGCCGAAGCCCGGCAAAGTAAGAGCAGTGCAGATTGATCTTGATCCGGCGCGCATTGGACTGCGCTATGACGTCGAAGTCGGGCTTGTGGGCGACAGCAGGCGAACGCTGGAAGAGCTGCTGGCCCTTGTCAATCGCAATGAAGACCGCAGCTTCCTGGAGAAAGCGCAGAAGGGGATGAAGGATTGGTGGGAACTGATGGAGAAGCGCTCCTCCAATATGGAAAAGCCGATGAAACCCCAGGTGATTGCACATGAGTTGGGCAAGCGGCTGCGCAATGACGCAATTGTCAGCTCAGATAGCGGCACCATCACTACCTGGTGGGCGCGACACATTCTGGCGAAACGCGGGCAGATGCATTCCGTTTCCGGCACTCTGGCCACCATGGCCTGCGGCCTGCCTTATACGTCAGCGGCACAGATTGCCTATCCGGACCGCCAATGCGTCGCATTTGTTGGCGATGGCGGCTTCAGTATGCTTATGGCGGAACTGGTGACCGCGGTCAAATACAAATTGCCGATCATTGTTGTCGTGATCAAGAACAACACTCTGGGCCAGATCAAGTGGGAGCAGATGGTTTTTCTCGGCAATCCTGAGTACGGTGTTGATCTGGCGCCCATCGACTTCGTTAAATTTGCCGAGGCATGCGGCGCAGTTGGCTTCCGCATTGATGATCCTAAAGAGTGTGGCGCCATCGTGGACCGTGCGCTTAGCGCGAACACCGGCGGGCCAGTGCTGATTGAAGCCGTGGTCGATCCCTTTGAAGCGCCCATGCCGGCTAAAGTTACGTTTGAGCAGGCAGCCAAATTCACTGAGTCTCTGGTTCGTGGCGAGCCCAATCGCAGCAAGATCGTGGCCACGCAGATTGCGGACAAGGTGAGAGAGTTGGTCTAAGAACGCGAGGGGTTACACGAAAGGGCGAAGCACAACTTGCTTCGCCCTTTCCGCTTTTTGGCGGTCCCGCGCGCATGTTCGCAGAGCCGCTTATTTCTTCTTGGGGACCTTGGCGCCTTTCTCGCGTGCTTCAGAGAGCCCAATCGCAATCGCCTGTTTGCGGCTCTTTACCGTTCCGCCTTTGCCACCTTTTCCGGATTTGAGCGTGCCCTTTTTCTTTCTATGCATGGCGCTCTTTACCGATTTGCCGGCAGCCTTGCCGTATTTGCGACCGCTGGATTTCTTTTTAGAACTCGAACGTTTCTTGGTTGCCATTGTTCCTCCCTTCTTCATTAAGAAGCAGCGAAGGGAGAATGAGTTGCGCTCTAGTGTGTCAGAGTCGCACGGCGAGCTGAGCTGCACAAACTTCCTGTGATCTGCACCATCCTCTTGTGCGGAATGTTCATCTTTTTGAAAGACACATCACATTACAGGCGTTGGAGAGTTCGGAAGTAACAAGGAGAGAAAATGCCGCGCCGGCAGACCGCACAGAGAAAGGCGTCGAAGTCAGAATCCAAAGGCAAGCTGATGTCATTTGAAAGAAAAACCAAGAGCGGGCAAAAGGAGCCCAAGCCGCCTTTTCCCAGGCAGCACCAGCCTCATCCCGGTATTGAAGCGGATGTGACGCCGCGGCCGAAATATGAGGCCCCACTCTACCGTGGAGCAGACAAGCTTCTGGACAAAGTGGCGCTGATCACTGGCGGCGACTCAGGAATTGGCCGTGCCGTGGCCGTGCTGTATGCGCGCGAGGGCGCCGATATTGCCATCATCTTTCTTCCGGTAGAGAAGAAGGACGCCGAGGAAACGGCAAAGGCCGTCGAGGCTGAAGGTCGCCGGTGCGTGCTTATCGCGGGAGACGTCAAAGACCCGAAGTTTTGCCGCAGCGCCGTGGAACAAACAGTGGAGGAATTCGGCGGCCTCGATATCCTGGTGAATAACGCAGCATTCCAGCAACATCAGGAATCAATCGAAGACCTCAGCGAAGAACAGTGGGAGAAGACTTTCCGGACCAACATATTCGGATACTTCTACATGGTAAAAGCCGCATTGCCTCATTTGAAAGCAGGCAGCGCGATCGTGAATACCGGTTCCATTACTGGTCTCCAGGGCAGCAAACAGCTGCTCGACTATGCTTCCACCAAGGGCGCAATTCATGCATTCACAAAATCGCTGGCGCAAAATCTGGTGGAAAAGAAGATTCGCGTGAACTGCGTGGCGCCCGGTCCGGTTTGGACGCCGCTGAACATCGCCGACAAGCCTGCCGAGAAAGCAGCAGAGCACGGGAAGGATACACGCATGGAACGTCCGGCACAGCCGGAAGAAGTTGCGCCTGCATTTGTTTTCTTTGCCTCAGAGGCAGATTCCAGTTACATCACGGGAGAGGTGCTAACACTGTTGGGCGGAGAAACTACTGCTGCCTGAGGAGCAAACTTCTTTCGTGCGGAATGCTATGCCCAGTAATAACTACTGGGTGGTCGCGCACAACTATTTAGTTTGGAGGATGATCTAGTTACGCCTCAGGCAAGGACAGCCGTCATCGGCAGGAAATAGCTGAGATATTCCGTTTTCATGCCTTCACCTTGCCGGCCACAAAAAAGCCTAATGGCCCTGGATGAACTCAAACCGCACTTCAATCTCACTCTCGCGGTCTGCCGATTCATATTTCCATTTGCGAACTGCCTGAACCAGCGAAGCTACCAGGACTGGGTTACCGCCCAGCTCTTTGATGCCGACCACTCTGCCGTCTGACGTGACAGTGAGCAGAACGCGGGCCACTCCCTGGATATTCATCTTGCGTGCGAGTTCCGGATATTCCGGGGGCACACTCACCTTGAGCCTTCGGGCATTGCTCTGAACTTGTGAAGTTTGCGAAGACGCCGGAGAAATGGCCAGCGTATTCCAAAGCAGGGTCGCGATCAAAATAAAGAACACGGGTTTCAAGAGACGAAGTGCGCGATTTGGAAAGTTGAGGATCATAGTCTTGCTTTTCTCTTCTTGCTATCCAATGGAGTCAGTAAAAGAATTTGTTGAAACAACCTCTGCGAACGCCACACCTTCTGCATTTAAATAGTGCTCTAAATAGCGCGCGCACTCCAGTACAAAAACATTTGTGTGCTCACGGAAGTCAACACTGTATTGCCCTTTTGTAATTGCCTATTACCTCCTTGTTACCTTTGTGCGAGCGATATTCGATAGTTCCAAAATGGAACTATATTGAATAAACCATCCGTCGCTTCATAAAAAAGGAACAAAATATCTGTGCCTAATATGCTGAGCTATGGGTACATAGTTCCAAAATGGAAAAAAAGATAGAGAACCAATGCGGCAAAGGCGGAAGTAATACGACCCACGTAACTAACACGCCATTGTTTGGTGCATACATAATCAGCCCGCACAAATCATTGCAACCCTTCGGTAGAGCGACCCCAGCGAACCATCGAAGCTGCATAAAACCAAAGTGGAAGAGGAAAGAAAATGCTGCAAAGGTTACTTCGTCGCCAATGGATAGTGAGCGGATCCGCTTTTCTTTTAATGTTGCTGTTCACCCAAATTACATTTGCCCAGTCTGACGCGGGCGCAGGTGGGCTGCGCGGTGAGATCAGCAATGCCGACGGTACAGCTGCGGCGAACGCGGCCATCACCGTCCGAAATGCTGAGACCGGTTACGTGCGTGAACTGCATACGGACGGTCGCGGGCAGTTTGACGCCCAGGCACTGCCGGTGGGACGTTACTTTGTCCAGGCTTCGCAAGGCGAGTTCAAGACCGATGAAGTAGAGGCAATTGTTACCGTAGGGCGGAGCCACACAATGGTATTGGCGTTGAAGTCCGCCAACCAGGACGTGGGCGGCAAAGAACAGACGGTCCAGACCCAGACGATGGTGATGAACACCGATAGTCCCATCGACACGCACGATGTGTCCAGTTCATCGAGCGTCTATCTGCGATCCATCACTTCTGCGCCCATCCGCGGACGCGCTTTTCCTGATTTTGTGCAACTTACGCCGGACATTTATCAGGAATCAGACCGCAATGGCCTGGTGATTTCCGGCCAGCGGTCTATCAATTCTTATGTCGCGCTCGATGGCGCTGATTTCAATGATCCGTTGCAGGGCAACCAGCGCGGCGGCAATGATCCGGTATTTTTTTTCCCGCTGGCTGCGGTACGTGAGTTCCAGGTGGTACGTAGCGGTCTTGATGCTGAAGTTGGCCGTACCAACGCCGGCTTTGTGAACGCCGTGACCAAGTCAGGAACCAACGACTGGCATGGTGAAGGTTTCTACATGAACCGCAACTCGGACTTCACGTCGGCTGATGCTTTCGGCAATCCGGCTGTCAACATGCAGCACCAGTTTGGCGGAGCTTTAGGCGGGCACATCAAGAAGGACCGTACATTCTTTTTTGTGGCGGCCGAGCAGAACTTCCTGAATCTGCCGTTTACTGTGCAGTTCCAGCCGCAACCCGCGGGCGTAACTCTACCGGCAAGCCTGCTGGCCTTACAGGGACAGAATGAGGGAACCAATAACGTGACCTCCAGCTTCGGACGGCTTGACCATTCACTTACGTCCAAGCACATGCTGAACGCGGATTTTCTGTACGCGAACCTGGACGCCAAAAACTTTGGTCTTTCGCCGCGCACCAACGATATCGCGCAGTCCACGAACTTTGACCGTCAGGGATCCAGCGGCGCGGCCAAGGTCAGTCTGGTTTCCGCGTTCAGCTCTTCTCTACTGAACGAACTCCGCGGGCAATACGCTACGGACTATCGCTTCGAAGAGCCCAACGTACAGTCAGCCCTGATCGTGATCACAGGCGTCGGGACGCTCGGCACCGAAGTTACGCATCCCCGCATGTTTGACAACAAGCGCTACGAATTGACGGACAATGTCAGCATTACCAAGGGCCGCCACTCGATTCGCTTTGGCGTGGACGGCAACATCACTCCTTCCCGACAGGAGCGCGAAACATTCATGGCCGGCCGATATGATTTCAAGTCATTGGCTGACTTCAATGCCGGAAAGATTTCCCGCTATCGCGGAACTCTTCCAATTAGCGGCGATCCAAATTCGCTGATCTATAACGCCACGCAACACGAAGTGGGCGTCTTTGTTCAAGACAAGTTCGCGCTGGCCCGGAACCTAGTGGTCAATGCCGGTTTCCGCTGGGACGGCCAGTGGAATCCGCAGCCGCCGAATCCGAATCTGGCATTCGCTGTGACACAAACGATTCCCAACGATCTCGCCATGTGGCAGCCGCGACTGGGCCTTTCATGGGATCCCAGAGGCCACGGGACAACCGTGATCCGCGCCTCTGCCGGAATGTACGATGCACGCACCCCTGCCAACCTTTTCCAGCGCATGTTTACTGACAATGGGCTGAACACAGTGGTGCTGGACAGCAAGGTCGATAAGAAAGTCCTCAATTTTGTTCAGTTCCCGAACACATTGGTTGGAATTCCGGCCGGTGTGACTCCGGCCCCGACGAAGGTAGTCGGGTTTGATCCAAATTTCAAAAATCCTCGCTCCTTCCAGGCAAGTGCAAGTGTGGAAACTGCTATCGGCGATGCATGGTCGATTTCCGGCGGTTATACCCGCAACTCGACCTGGAACCTGCAACGCCGTTTAGACCAAAACCTCTTTCCGGCCACTTTCGACGCGACCGGTATGCCAATTTTTCCAACCACGCGTCCTAACCCGGCGATTGGCCCGCTGTCAGTCAATCAATCGGAGGCACATTCCACATATGACGGATTTGATTTCGCCATCAACCGCCGCTTGAGCCACCATCTGCAGTTCCAGGCGGGCTACACGCTGGCATGGAACCGCGATGACGAATCAGGCGAGCGCGTTTTCAATCGCGAAGGAGCGCTTGATCCGCTACTGCCCGAACTGGACGCAGGCCCTTCCAAGAACGACATCAGGAACAATTTGCGTCTGAGCGGCATTCTTGACTTGCCGCATGGCTTCACCATCAGCGCAATCACGCTGAACCGCTCGGCTGCACCGTTTACCCCGACGATCGGGTTCGACACGCAGAATGACGGCAACGACGATAACGACCGCGCCATCATTAACGGACGCGTCGCCGGACGCAACAGCATGCGCGGCAGCCCGTTCTCTGA
>DASYKK010000112.1:0-3405 GCA_035995565.1 Candidatus Angelobacter sp. | reverse complement strand
GAACTTGAGAAAGCCTGGCAAGCCGCGGTGGCAGCCGCCGATGAATATGTTGTCCCCAATGAGTTTGGCGAGATCGTCGAAAGCCAGGGCGGGGTGGGGCTCAACGCGTCCACTGACCGCGACGAAACCACGTATTACTACTCGTTTCCGCAAAACCGCCTGGAGCTTTGGGCGTACCTGGAGTCAGAGCGTTTTCTGCAACCAGTGATGCGCCAATTCTACAAAGAACGCGACGTAGTGTATGAAGAGCGCCGCATGAGCGTGGACAGTTCCCCGCAGGGCCGGCTTTTGGAGCAATTCCTGCGCGCGGCGTTCATCGCCCATCCTTATGGACGCCCGGTGATCGGGTGGCCTTCTGATCTGCACGCGTTCTCCGCCACGGACGCCATGAATTTCTTCAATAAATATTACGTTCCTGCCAACGTGGTAGTTACGGTCGTGGGCGACGTAAAGGCCGCGGAAGCGATGCCGATCATCGAAAAATATTTTGGCCGCATTCCCGCGCGCCCGGAGCCGGAGCCTTTGCGCACGCAGGAACCTCCGCAACAAGCGTTGCGTACCCTCTTGATCCACGATCGGAGCCAGCCGATTTATGTTGAAGGCTACCACCGCCCCAACTTCCGCGACCCTGACGATGCCGTCTATGACGTTCTGGCAGACTTGCTCTCCAAGGGACGCACGTCGCGGCTCTACCGTTCGCTGGTGCGCGACAAGCGCATTGCCATTGCCGCACAGGGCGGCTCATTCCCGGGCAATAAGTATCCCAGCCTGTTCTTCTTTTTTGCCGCTCCTTCGCAGGGCCACACTGCCGACCAAATGGCCGGGCCTATCCATGAAGAGATTGAGAAGTTGAAGACGCAGGATGTAACTGATGACGAGCTGCAATCGATCAAGACCCGCGCCAAGGCTGACTTGATTCGCGGCCTCGGCAATGACCAGGGATTGGCCTTCCAGTTGGGCGAGTATCAGGCGCTTTACGGCGACTGGCGAGAGCTCTTCCGCCAGATCGATGAGATTGAAAAAGTCACCAAAGCCGATATTCGCCGCGTTGCCAACAAAACCTTCCGCGAGGAAAACCGGACTGTCGCAACCATGGAAACGGAAACGCCAAAGGCAAATTCAGCAGCGCCAGCCAAAGGAGAGCAGAAATGAACAAGATAAGACTTTTGCTCTTCATGATCGTAACGTTGGCGATGAACGGCTTCGTACTTAGCGTCGCTGCCCAAAAAGAGAAACCAATTCCTCCCAAGGTTCCGGAGTCATCTGCCAGGCCTTCCACTGCTCCTGCAACTTCCTGGCAGAAAGTTCACATTTCGCCGCTGCATCAATTCAAACCGCAGGAGCCGCGTCGCGTGGAACTGCCCAACGGCATGGTCATTTTCCTTCAGGAAGACCACGAGCTGCCGCTGATCGATGGCACCATCCGCATTCGTGGCGGATCGCGGGAAGAGCCTGCCGAAAAAGTCGGCATGATTGCCCTTTATGCCGACGTATGGCGGACCGGCGGCACCAAAAGTAAGACCGGTGACGAACTGGACGACTTCCTGGAAGCACACGCGGCCCGGGTTGAAGCGTCAGAAACCGCAGACTCTACATTCCTTTCCTGGTCATCGCTCAAGGAAAACTATGACCAGGTCTTTCCCGTTGTCCTTGATCTTCTGGAAAATCCGGAATTTCGCCAGGACAAACTCGATCTTGCCAAGCAGCAGTATGCCAGCCTGATCTCTCGTCGTAATGATGACCTGGATGACATCGCGCAGCGTGAATCCACCAAACTGGCGTATGGCAGGGACAATCCTTACGCTCGCACCGCTGAATACTCCACCATTGACGCGGTTACGCGCGAAGACTTTCTGCAGTGGCACAAGCGCACCATCGGGCCAGCCAACATGATTCTGGGTATTGCAGGCGATTTTGACTCCGCCGCTATGGAGCAAAAGTTGCGTCAGGCGTTCGGCAGCATGCCCCCGGGAGAGAAGTTTCCTCCGGCGCAGATCACCTTCAATCCTCCTAAACCGGGAATTTATTTTATCGAGAAAAATGACGTCAACCAGAGCGAGATTCAGATGGTTGATCTGGGTATTGACCGCCGCAATCCCGACTACTACGCCGTGTCAGTCATGAATGAGCTGTTCGGCGGCGGGTTCTCTTCCCGCCTATTCGTGAACATTCGCACCAAGCTGGGGCTGGCTTATTCTGTGGGCGGCGGCGTGGGCTCGGCCTTTGATCACCCTGGGATCACGCGCTTCGCAATGGGGACCAAGAGTGCCACCACCGCCGCTGGCATTGACGCGCTACGCAAAGAAATGGAAAAACTGACCACCGGCACAGTCCAGCCGATTGAATTAAAGAAAGCCAAAGACGCCATCTTGAATTCCTTCATCTTTGAGTTTGATTCCAAGCAAAAGGTCCTGGCTGAGCGCATGCGCTATGAGTTTTATGGCTACCCGCCGGATTTCCTGGAGCGTTATCGCGCGGCAATTGAGAAAGTCACGCCCACGGACGTTGACCGTGCAGCCCGGAAATATATCCATCCGGAAAAGATGGCGGTGCTGGTGGTCGGCAATGCTAAGGAGTTTGACCGCGATCTTTCAACCTTCGGCCCGGTCACGCCCATCGATATCAGCATTCCGCCGCCGAAGAAACCCGGAAAGTAAAAGGTGGAGTTGGCAGCTGTCAGGTTTTTCTCAAGTCTAGCCTGGTGCGAGATCCCGATAATCATCGAAGCCGGTTCAGATCATTCCGCGCATAGAACTCCAAAAAGGAAAACGGCACGCTTCGGCGTGCCGTTTCTGTAATTCAGCCCGAAGCTAGTTAGTGCTGACAGGCGTTGCGGCGCAGTGCTTCTCGAAAGCCTGTTTGAGTCGCGACGCAATCGTCATGGGATCGCTTGTCTCAATATCGTGCCGCTGCATCATGTAAACCAGTTTTCCATCGCGCAGCAAGCCGATCGAGGGCGAGCTCGGGGGAAATCCGGTGAAATGCCTGCGGGCAGCGTCGGTCGCTTCCCGGTCCTGGCCGGCGAAGACTGTGATCATGCGGTCCGGACGGACGCCGCTCTGAATCGCCGCGCGCACTCCGGGACGCATTCTTCCCGCGGCGCAGCCGCAAATGGAATTAACCACCACCATCAGCGTGCCTTTCTGATTGATTGCATTTTCCACGTCGGCCGCGGTGCGCGCCTCGTCAATGCCGCCTGCCGTCAACTCCTGGCGCATGGGCGCCACCATTCCCTCTGGATACATCTCTTTTCCTCCCGATTGATCTGACTCTATTCTACCAAGCAAAAAGCCATTTCCCTAGTGCGGGTCTGTGCTGTAGGCTGTTACCAATCTCTTGAACATCCAGGAAAACATCCCCCTTGCACCGCTGACCACTTTTCGCGTTGGTGGCCCTGCGCGCTAT
>DASYKK010000111.1:0-2981 GCA_035995565.1 Candidatus Angelobacter sp. | reverse complement strand
ACCAGCAGGTGCACCGGCGAAATCGAAAGATGGATGTCGCCCGCGTCGGCATTCTTGGCCATCACGCTGTAAACCGGAATCGTTCCGATGATCCATGAGATCACGTAGGCCACGGCCACGCCCAGCAGTCCTCCGGCAAATGTGATGGCCATCGCTTCGGCCAGGAACTGCGTCAGGATGTCGCGGCGCCGCGCGCCCAGGGCTTTTTCCACTCCAATTTCCCGCGTGCGTTGCGTCACCGACACCAGCATGATGTTCATCAATCCCACGCCGCCAATACCCAGCGTGAGCGTGCCGATAATCGTCAGCAGAATCTGCAGTGCCATGGTGATGATCTGCCAGTTGTTCAGGTTCTTCATGGTGTTCCAGACAAAAACCGCGCGCGGGTCCTTGCCGTTGAACCCGTGTGCCGCGCCTAGCACGTTGCGTATGTTGCCTTCCACCTTCTCGTATTCCAGCCCTTCGTAATCCAGCCAGATTCCGTCAAGGTAGCGCGTGTCGCGGATGTCGCCCATGGTGCTGAAAGGGATATACACGACCTGGTTGATATTGTCGTCCCCTTCCTGCATCTTTGCTTCAAGCACTCCGATCACTTCAAAACTGATGCCGGCAATGCGGACGGTCTCGCCCAGCGCCGGCTGGCCGGAAAAAAGCTTGTCCTTGGCATCTGAGCCCAGCACGGCCACGCGCGACCGCTGCATTTCATCGGCATCGTTATAAAAGCGGCCTTGTTCCACCTTGATGGCGCGCACGGGCACGATGGCCGGCGTAAATCCGCCTACGTTGAATTTCTGTGTGCGATTTTCATGCTGTATGTTCGCATCGAACGAGGCTTCCGGTGATATATGCCGGACCACCGGAATCTGGTCCTGCAAATGCTGCACATCCTCGATGGTGAACCGAATCTGCGTGCCCGCCTTGGCGCCGCCCGCCTGCAAAGAAGTTCGCCCGGGAAAGACCCCCATCATCTGCATGCCGAAGTTGGAGAAGATGGCTGTGATGGCGCGCCCGAAACCTGCGCCGTAGGCCAGCAGGATCACCACGGTGGCAATGCCCCACGCCATGCCCAGCATCGTCAGCGCCGTCCGCCGGCGGTTGTGCTTGATCGACGAGTATGCCTGCCCTAATAAATCGTGGACCATCTGCCTTATTCCCTTCTCAGCGCTTCCACCGGCTGCAACAGTGAAGCTTTCCTCGCGGGGTAGAGTCCCGCAATAATGCCTGCAATCGATAGTGAACCGACCGCTACTGCCGCCGATGCAGGCACAATGTGCGGCAGATCAAAGCCTGGAGGCGTAGGCAGCTTGGCCAGCATGGCCATCACTCCGGCGGTAATCGCTATGCCTGTGCCACCGCTTAGCGCCGTAAGAAATGCGCCCTCCAGAAAAAACTGCATCAGAATCCGCCGGTTCGTGGCGCCCAGGGCTTTCATCAAGCCAATTTCCTGCGTCCGCTCGGTCACCGACACCAGCATGATGTTCACAATTCCAATCGCGCCCAGCACCAGGGTGATCATCCCAACGCCGCCCAGAAAAATGTCCATGCCATCAAAAATCTTGCCCACCATGTCCTGCGTTTGGACTGTGTCCCAGCCCTGAAACGCCTCTTTGTTGCTGGCGTCAAAGCCGTGATTGCGGGCAATGATCTTGTGTATCTGCTCCACGGCGCCCGCATGCTTGTCCCGGCTCACGGGCTTCAGTATCAAGTTCCCGATGTCGTCCGTTGTGTGCTCATTCTTCATCGGAAAATACTGGTGCATGGTGTTAAACGGAATAAAGACACGCACATTGCCCAGGTTATTTTCCTGCCGCCCGATATTGGCCAGCACGCCAATCACCTCAAAGCGAATCCCATTCAGCAGAATCGTGCTGCCGATGGCCGGCCGTCCCGGAAACAGATTGCGCATCATCTGAAATCCGAGCACGCAGACCTGGCGTTTCTGGTCTTCGTCTGCCTGGTTCAGCCATCGCCCTTCGCCCTGCGGCAGAAAGCGGATGTGGTTGAAGTTCGGCTTGCTTCCACTCACGAACCCGCTGGCCGTAGCAAAATCGCTTACGGCGCGGATGTCGCCGCGACCCACTACCGGCGCCACATCGCCCACCAGTGTGGCTTCATTCTTGATGTCGAGGTAGTCTTTGTAAGTCAGGTAATAGCTGCGCTGGTTTTGCGTCTGGCCCGGGACCACCGGAATCTGGCCGCCCCACACGAAGATTACGTCCTCGCCGATGGTGGCCATGTTCTTGCGCTGCCCGGAGCGAAATCCCTCGCCCACGCCCACCAGAAATAGCAGCGATCCCACGCCCCAGGCAATGCCAAACATGGTGAGAAATGAGCGCAGCTTGTGCGCCCACAAAATGCTCAGCACCTGCCCGATCGTATCTAAAGCCATTCTCATGATTGCTGATCAGTAATACGGGGGAAAAGCCATTATGGTTCCAGGGTTTTAGACGGCCAAAAGGCAGAATTGTCCCTGGAAGAACAGGTATCTTTTGATCCCACGTGGTAGAACGCGGGATACCACTTATTTTTGCGGAATACCCTGCTGGTAATGCTCGATCACATTGCGGATCGCGACCGCGTCTCCCTTGCTATGGCCATGACTCAATATGGGATTGCTCCCTCCTGTTGAATCAATCCTGATATCGGACCAGAGCATTCCCGTACTGATCAATACTGACGCAACCTTCGTGATGGGAATGCTTTCCTCTGAGCTGCCAAAGAAACGAGGCTTGATCCGCAACACGCGCTCCGGACCAACTTCAATACGGGTGGGAAAGAGAAAATTGCCGCGAGTCCAGCGGCTGGCCTTAAATACCCTGCTTGCATTGGAGGTGAGAGATGCGGTCGACATAGCGTCATTTTACGCTTGCAGCACGAATGACGCCTTAATGTGCCTTTGCCGGATTGCTGGCTTCAGCTTCCTGCAACGCCTTTTTCTTACGTCGACTAAGAATGAACGGTCTCCGCCTGCGCCGCTCCAC
>DASYKK010000110.1:0-8517 GCA_035995565.1 Candidatus Angelobacter sp. | reverse complement strand
AGAATGCGCGCCAGCAATCTTGCCGTTGCTCATAATCGAGCGAAAGAATTTAACCGCGAGCAGATCGCACCCGGAGCCAGACGGTGCCGCCGCAAGTTTCTTCACTTCTTTCCCGGCGGTTTTGAAGATGAAACTTATCTTGCCTGGGAACGCGATTACAAATGGAATGCCAACCGTGACTGGGACCGCATGCTGAACCAGGCTGTCTACTCGGCCTTGCTGCGCGAAGGCGATTATGCGGAGGTTGCATTGCGCGCGGTGAGGATTGAAGCGCGGACCAACCTGATCTTTTCCTTTGAGAAGATGGCCCTGCGCGACGCGGTGAAACCTGCGGCGGGCGCGCGAATGTTTGCCACCGGGCTTTATGACTTTCTCCATGGCAAGGGAAATACCGAGGAGAGATTTGAGCGGTGGTGCGACATTGTGGCGGCGCTGCCGCGCAAACAGACCCGCGTCTCAACGTGGCCAATCGTAACGGTCTTTGGGTTTCTGGCGCAGCCGAAGAAGCACATCTTTCTGAAGCCGAATGTGACGCGTACTGCTGCCCATGAATATGGCTTCCCTTTTCATTATCAGTCGCGGCCAAATTGGAAGACATATGCGGGCTGTCTGGAGTTTGCCGAAACAGTGCGCGGCGATCTTTACGATCTGCAACCCCGCGACATGATCGATTTGCAGTCTTTCATATGGGTGCAGGGATCAAGCGAATACGACGAGTAAGGTGTCTATTCGCAGCGCAAGGAAATCATGGGATCGATTCGCGCGGCGCGGCGCGCGGGGATATAGCTGGCGAACAGGGCAACAACGGTCAGCAGAATCGTTATCGCCGCGAAAGTCAAAGGGTCAGTTGCTTTCACGCCGAAGAGAAGGCCGCTGACAAGGCGCGAAAAAACCAGCGCGGCGATCAATCCGACGGCCACTCCGCACACGGCCAGCACCATACCTTGTTTCACAACCAGCTTGAGCACAGTTTTTTCCGTTGCACCCAGCGCCATGCGTATGCCGATCTCCCGTGTACCCTGGCTCACCAGATATGCCATGACGCCATAAATTCCGATGGTGGCAAGAGCCAGGGCAAAGCCGGCAAACATTGCCAGCAGGACGGTGGTGAAGCGCCGCCGCGCCAGAGATCCAGCGACACGTTGCTCCATCGTGACCACACCATACATCGGCAGGTCACGATCAACTTCATGAAGCTCATGGGCAACAGCGGACGTAAGAGATGCGGGGTCAGTGGTGGTGCGCAATACCACGTTAAACAGGCGGCTGATGAACTGGCTATGCGGCATGTAGAGCGCAATGCGAGAATCGGAATCGAGCGCATCCTGTTTGATTCGGCCCACGACGCCAATCACAGTGGCCCATTCCGGCCTGGCTGCCAGATCTCCAAAGCTGATGCGTTTGCCCAGAGGGTCCTGATTGGGCCAGAGCTGTTGCGCCATGAATTCATCCACCAGGACAACGTGCGGTTTGTCCACCGTATCCTGATCGTTAAATAGTCGTCCCTTGATCAAGGGAATCTGCATGGTCTCAAAATAGCGGCCGGCGACAACACGCTCGTCAGCGTTGATGAATTTTTCGCCGGGCGGAGCAACGCGGCCTTCCACGTTGATCGGTCCCCAGGCAAACATATCGCTGAGCGGCAGCGAAGAAACGCCGCCTGCTGTAACAGCTCCCGGCAGATGTTCCAGATTCTCTAATATCTGGCGACTCGCAGCGCGGGCAACTACGGGGTCCTTGTACTTGTCTCCGCTCAGCGTAAGCTCCAGGGTCAACACATTGTCAGGATTAAATCCCGGAGAAACATGTTGCAGGCGGACAAAGCTGCGGAGCAGGAGCCCGGCCACGATGAGTACAACCACGGAAATGGCCAGTTCGGTGATGACGAGCAGACGGCGCAGATTGTTGCCGCGTCCCCACATGGCGCTGCCGGCGGAACCCCGGTCAGAATCTTTCAACGTGGTGAGCAGATCAACGCGCGACACACGCAGTGCGGGTGCCAGACCGAACAGGATGCCAGAGGCAAGGGAAATCAGAACGGTAAACAGCAGAGCGTCACCCCGGATGCCTATCTCATCCAGGCGAGGAACACTTCTGGGACCAAGCACATGCGTCCAATGGACGCTGATGAAGGCAAAGAGCACGCCAAGGACGCCGCCACAAAGCGCAAGCAATAAGCTTTCAGTGAGCAACTGGCGGATGATCCGGCCGGCGGTTGCGCCCACCGCGCTGCGAATGGCCACTTCCCTTTGCCTTGCCACGGCGCGCGATAGAAGTAGATTGGCAACATTGACGCAGGCAATCAGCAAGACGCAGCCCACGGCCGCCAACAGCAGCCACAAGGTATGGCGCACATTGCCAACCACCTGCTCCAGCAGCGGCAGAATCACAAACGTAAGCCCGCCATTGGGAGGGTAGACTTCCGGATGTGCCTGGCGCAGACGGGCCGTGATGGTATTCATTTCAGCACGGGCCTGCTCAACGGTAACGCCGGGGCGCAGTCTGGCGATGATGTTGTAATCCTCATGCCCGCGGTCTTCAGCAAAATTGGGAATCTGGGGCATGGGAAGCAGCAGGTCAGATTGCTCGGCGCCGTCGAGTGTGGGCATGACCTCTCGTGGCAGAGAGAAACTTTTTGGCAGGACTCCAATCACCTCATACACGTGAGAGTTAATCGTGATGTGCCTGCCGACCATTTGCGGATTGGACGCGTAACGGCGCGCCCATATGCCATAACCCAGAATAACGACGTTGGGGCCTCCGTAGCGGTCGTCCTCTGGAGTAAAGAGTCGGCCCTGTGCCGGTCGCGCGCCCAGCATGGTCAGCATATTATTGGAAACCCGCACCACCCCAACGCGTTCCGGCTCGCCTTCGCCAGTAAGGTTGTAATTTCCGCCGATGGCCATCGCCACCTGCTCAAACCCATGATGATTGTTCTTGATATCAAAATACTGCGCGCTGGAAAACCAGTCGCGCGTGATGCCCAGCCCCGGCGAGGTGTTCCACATGATGACCAGGCGATCCGCGTCCTTATAAGGCAGGGGACGCAGAAGCAACGCGCTGGTAATGCTGAAAATGGCCGTGTTGGCTCCGATGCCAATGGCCAATGACAGGATTGCAGCCACGGTAAAGCCCGGGCTCTTGGCAAAGGCCCGAATAGCATAGCGGAGATCACGAGCCAGGATCGACATGGCGGAAAATTATCGTAACATGACTTTTTAGGGCACGGTAATCTCCACTGCCCAGGCCAGGCTTTTATCGTTGAAAGGGCAGCAAGGGCGGCAGGCAAGAGCGGGAGACCGGAACATGCCTCCCACTCCTTTTCCCTGTGGGAACGAACACCCTCGAAGACAAGCAGGTTTTCCGGGCACAGGTGTTCCTTGATCTACTTTCATGATCAACGCGGCCGGAGGATAGAATTCTCGTGAATGGTTAAGCTGCGCCGGCGGCCCGCGCTTTGGCTTTTGCAGCCTGTGGCGCCGGTTTTACTGTGTTGATTTCATGCATGGTCAGCGCCAGAGCATTTGTGTCTTCTCTTCCGGAAAAACGGTTGAAGAGCCAGGCAAAGGCAAGAAGCGCGACACCAAAAACAGCGATGTCTAAGAATGAGAGGGCGGCGAGAAGCGACATTGACGACACTCCTAAACCAAGGGACTACAGTATGCTTCGGTTCGTCCCATAGGGTCAATGCCTTAATGGCATAAAAATTCCTTAATCTTTTTGGGCCACGGGCCGCCGAGAGGCGCTGTTCATTGGCCGAATCGGGCCCTGGCAGTTTAGGATGGTTGGCCAGCAAGAGTGAACTGTGCAAATCAGCCCACCGAGGAGAAACGCATGTCGAGCGAGTTTGAAAGTAAGAACACGAACAATACTGCCGGGCAAAGCAATGAACCTTCTGAACCCGCCAACCCGCTTGATCGCCGCCATTTCCTTGTAGGCGCGGCCGCTGGCGCTGCAGCCATGGCCCTTCCGCGCTGGGCGCGCGCCAGTGAAATGGCCTCCAGTTTGAACACTAGCGGAGCAATGTTCCAGGATGATCTTGCACCCATCCGGGCTGAGATCAACAAGCGCCATGACGAAACTGTCCAGCGCATGCAAACCTGGATCAAGCAGCCGTCCATTGCCGCAGAGAATCGCGGCATGAATGAAGGTTGCGAACTCACCATGCAGATGCTGCGGGACGCCGGCTTCCAGCAGGTGACCAAGGTCCCAACGGACGGCCAGCCGGGTATCTTCGCCACTCTTGACGCGGGCGCTCCCAAAACTCTTGGCCTTTATTTCATGTATGACGTAAAGCAGGTTGATCCCTCGGAGTGGTCATCACCGCCCTGGGAAGCGCGCATTGTGGACAAGCCCGGTTTCGGCAAAGTTGTGGTAGGCCGGGGCGCTGTAAATCAGAAGGGTCCTGAAGCTACATTCCTGGCGGCGCTGCATGCCATCCGCGGCGCGGGCCGCAAGTTGCCGGTAAATTTTGTTCTGGTGGCTGAAGGCGAGGAAGAAATTGGCTCGCCGCATTTTCCTCAGGTCGTGCGCCGGCCGGAAGTGCTGGCCGCGCTGAAGAAGACAGTAGGAATCTTCATGCCCTTTGCCTCGCAGGATCCCGACGGAAAAGTAACCGCCTTCCTCGGCGCCAAAGGTGTTGTTGAGTTAGAACTCGTTTCAAGCGGTGAGAAGTGGGGACGCGGTCCCAAAGCCGATATCCATTCCAGCAACAAAGCGCGGCTCGATTCGCCCGCTTGGCATCTGGTAAAAGCGCTGAACACTCTGGTCTCCGCTGATGGCAATGATCCTGCGATTGCCGGCTTTGCTGACAAGGCACGGCCCATCTCGGCGCAGGAGAAAGCCATGGTCGCGGAAGCGGCCCGACGCCTCGATGAAAAAGCGCTGATGAAGCAGATGGGCGTAGAACACTGGGTGCATGATGTAAGTTTCCAGGAATCGCTGGAGCTGCTGGTGTCAAAGCCAACCGTAAATATTGAAGGACTGGTAGGCGGCTATACCGGCCCGGGCGGCAAAACAGTTCTGCCGCATCGCGCCGTGGCCAAGATGGATATGCGGCTGGTGCCGGACATGACCGCCGCTGACGCGCTTGCTGCGTTGAAAGCGCACTTGGCAAAGAATGGTTTTGCCGATATCGAAGTAAATATGACTGGCGGCTATGATCCCACGTCCACACCCGCCGACGCTGCGGTTGTCCGCGCTGAACACGCTGTTTACAAACGCAATGGAATTGATCCCATCGTCATGCCGCGTCTGGCTGGCTCCTGGCCCGGATACGTCTTTACTGGCGATCCGTTGCGCCTGCCCGCTGGCCACTTTGGGCTTGGACACGGCAGCGGCGCTCACGCTCCGAATGAATACTACGTCGTCGAATCCAGCAATCCGCAAGTCCAGGGCATCGACGGCGCTGTGATGTCGTATGTGGAATATTTATATGAAGTGGCAAGGACGACGTAGTGGAAGTGCTTTGCGCAACAAAATCCCCCGTTGCCGTCAACGGGGGACAAAACTTCAAAATCCGAGAAAACGTTCATGCGCCGCGGCCGACGCCCAGATATTCAAAGCCCAGGGCTTTCATACGTGGACCATCGAGCAGATTTTTGGTGTCCACCACCACTGGATTGCGGATGATCCGGCGAATGCGGTCAAAATCCAGCGTGCGGAATTCCGGCCAACCGGTGCCCAGCACCAGTGCGTCCGCGCCTTCCGCCACGGAATATGCGGAATCACAATAGCGCACATTGCCGGTCAATTCCTGCTGTGCATCCGGCATGGCAATGGGATCATAAGCTTTTACGTGCGCTCCGCTTTCCATGAGGCTGCGCGCCAGACGGATGGAGCCCGAACTGACAACTGAATTTGTATTCGGCTTGAAAGCCAGGCCCAGAAGCCCGACTTGTTTGCCCTCAACCGTTCCCATGGCGCCGGAAATCTTCTTCATAATGCGTGCACAGAATTCCTGATTCACTTCGCGGGCTGCGCTCAGGATCTTGAGCGACACACCGGAGCCGGCGGCAAGGTTAGCCAGTGAGTCCATGTCTGATTCCGTAAAGCTTCCGCCCAGCGAACCAGGCTGCAGTGACCGCGGAGCGATGCGCTTATCCAGTCCCAGAGCGAGAGACAGGTCAACCGCATCGGCATTGATGCGTTCGCACAAACTTGAAAGTTCATTGATAAAGGAAACTTTGGTCGCCAGAAATGCCGTGGACGCTTCACGCACCAGCTCTGCCGTCTGATGGCTGGTTACAATCACTGGCACGCCACGCATTACCAGCGGACGATACAGAGCTTTCAAAGAAGTTACCGCGGCGTTGGAGTTAGTGCCCAGAACGATCCGGTCAGGCCAGTTGAAGTCTTCCACCGCGCATCCTTCCGACAGGAACAGCGGATGGGACACTACCGTGATGTTTCTTCCGGAAGCCTTCAGGCGTTCTTCAATGCGCTGCGCCGTGCCCACAGGTACAGGTGTCACCAGGACCAGAATCTGCCCGTGGTCACAATAGTTGGCAATCTCCATGGAGATTGCTTCCATGTCCCGATTGGCGTCTTCGGCCAGGTAGATGATCTCTGCGCGCTGCACCATGGATTGCAGGTGCGTGGAATACATAAGCCGTCCGGAGCGGACGCCGCGGCGCACAATGTCGCTCAAATTCTTCTCGTGGAAGGGCAAAATGCCGCTGGCCAATAAAGTTGTATTGACGGAATCGCTTCCGTACGCTGTCACGGGCACGCCAAAATCGGCAAGACACGCAGCCACTACAGTTCCCAGATATCCACAGCCGTAGACACCGATTTGCATATACTCTCCTGGAGAAAACTAGAGCACCGGCGACTCGGGGGAGGGAGGGTTCGCCAACTGATCTTTTATTTATTTTGTTTGACCTGATGACCTACTCGGGCTGAACTGATTAGAAGCTTTTACTTAGTACATCCGCAAGAGGGTATTGGGACATGTACCAAGCACAAGGTTCATGAACGTTCGATGTTTAAAGGCTTTTCTCAATGGTTGCTCAAGCAGTTTTCCTGCACATGATCCGGTGCTTAACTAAGGCCGTAGCGCGGAATGTTCGCCTCAGGTTTCGCAATCAATCCATCTTGATTTCAATCTTGTTTCCGTCCGGATCACGCACCCAGGTGGAGAGTCCCTTCCCCTTCGACCCATTATTGACTTCAGCCGGAGAAGGATCCATTCCCTTGCGCTTGAACGTGGCAATAACATCGTAAATGCTTGACCCTGTAGCAGATAAGCAGATGTGCTCCTCGCTCAGGTTGGCCGTGGGCGCTGGGTTTGTAGGCGAAGCCTCAAACAAATCAATCAGCGATTCCCCCGCCCTGAGCGTTACCACGTTGTAACCGGCTTTGGCTTTGCCTTCATGTTCCAGCGTCAGCCCCAGGTTATCCATATAAAAGGTTTTCATGGCGGCGAGCTTCCGGGTTACCAGCGCAATGTGGTCAACGCCTTTATAGGTGAACACTGTTCTTTATTCTGCTGCTTCGCTCGCTGACGCTCAAGGACATTCTTCCATCGGTATCATGCTGCGCACCATGAGCGGGAGCCAGACATGCCGCCGGGCCGACCTCATCCGGCGCTAGAGCTTCCCATCTTTCATCTTCCAAACATTTTGTTTCCTATTACTTACCTGTTGACCTCCGTTTTACCCCCAGTTGATCTGCCGTGCATTGCCGGTTGATTTCGCTCGGGAGCATTGTGCCGTCATAGCAAGCGACCGGCGGCAAGGTTTGCGGAAAGCGTAGCTCCTTCCAAAGCTTTCCCCGCCTTGCCAGCCGGTGAATCGGTAATCTGAGGTGATTTCAAAATGTTAAACACTCGCCCATCCACGCAATCGTCCGGCAGCGCCATCCTCTCTAACCCCAGCTTTCATGAAGCCAGGCGAATCCAGCAAAGCATTCTTGCCAACCTGGAAAAGCGCACACTGATCTGGCTGGCCGCCCGCATGCCCGCCTGGGTGAACTCTGACCATCTCACCCTGCTCGGCCTGCTCTCATTGGCCGCCGCCGGCGCCGCATACTGGTGGTCGGCCACAAATCCTATTGGCCTGGTTCTGGTCGTGCTGTGTCTCGCACTGAACTGGTTTGGCGATTCGCTTGATGGAACCCTGGCCCGCTTTCGCAACCACTCTCGCCCGCGCTACGGCTTTTACGTTGACCACGTTGTTGACTCCTTCAGCGCTTTCTTTCTTCTCGGCGGCCTGGCGCTCTCCGGATACATGTCTCCCCTCGTGGCTCTTGGCTTGCTCGTCGCTTATCTGATGTTATCGGTGGAGATTTACCTCGCCACCTATGCGCTGGGCGCCTTCAAAATTTCCTATTACAAAATGGGCCCCACTGAACTGCGCATCCTGCTTTCACTCGGAAACCTTGCCGTGCTGTGGAAGTCCACGGTGCATCTCTTCGGCCGCGCTCATCGGCTCTTCGACGTGGCCGGCACCCTCGGCATCTCCGGCATGCTGCTGATCATGGTGATCTCCGCTGTTCGCAATACCATCCGGCTCTACC